>QZKB01000019.1 GCA_003599415.1 Ignavibacteriales bacterium
GTTTCTTGTGCTCTCGGATTACCAGATTTTTAATAAACCATATCGTACAAAGCTTCCAACAAGACAAATAGAAAAAAAATCAAGAACAAAAGATCTCGCTTCGTTAAAGCGCGGGGATTTTATTGTTCACGAAGATTACGGCATTGGACAATATGCGGGACTTGCGACAATAAAGATTGGCGACGTGAGCCAGGAAAGTATAAAAATTTTATATGCTGAAAGCGGTGTTGTATATGTTAATCTGAATTACTTTCATCTTGTTAAAAAGTATTCATCAAAGGAAGGAGAGGAACCGAAGCTTGCTGTTCTTGGCAGCGGTGAATGGGATTCAACTAAAAAGAAAGTAAAGAAAAAAATTAAGGAAGCTGCCCGCGAACTTATCACACTTTATGCAAAGCGGAAGGCTTCAAAAGGTTATTCATTTAAGGCGGATACAATCTGGCAGAAAGAACTGGAAGCGTCTTTCTTTTACGAAGATACGCCGGACCAGTCAAAAGTTACGGAAGAAGTTAAGAATGATATGGAGTCTGAAAGCCCGATGGACAGGCTCGTTTGTGGTGATGTTGGTTTTGGCAAAACAGAGATTGCGGTGCGTGCAGCATTCAAATCTGTAAATGAAGGGAAGCAAACAGCGCTGCTTGTACCTACGACAATTCTTGCAGAACAGCATTACAATACTTTTAAAGACAGGCTAAATCAATTTCCTGTTAAGGTTGAAGCGATGTCTCGCTTCCAGTCCAAAGCAAAACAGAAAGAAATTGTTAAAGAACTAAGTGATGGTAAAGTTGATATTGTAATCGGAACGCACAGGCTTCTTTCCAAAGATATTCAGTTTAAAGATCTTGGTCTATTAATTATAGATGAAGAGCATCGCTTTGGTGTGATGGCAAAGGAGAAGCTGAAAAGTTTTAAGCTGAATGTTGACACTCTTACTTTAACGGCAACACCTATTCCAAGAACGTTAAATTTATCCTTACTTGGCGCAAGAGATTTGTCAATCATTGCTACGCCGCCACCGAACCGTCAGCCTATTTATACTCTTGTTCACACATTTGATATTTCCAAGGTAAGAGAATGGATTTTAAGTGAAGTAAGACGCGGCGGACAAGTTTATTTTGTTCACGACAGGGTTCAATCAATTTATAAAATTGCCGAGTACGTTAAAAAATATTTGCCGGAAATTAAATTCGGAATTGCCCATGGTCAGATGAAGCCGCTTCAGCTAGAAAATGTGGTTTATGATTTTCTGAATAAGAAATTCGATGTGCTTATCTGTACAAAAATAATTGAATCCGGAATTGATATTCCGAATGTAAATACAATAATTATCAATCGTGCTGACAGGTTTGGATTAGCTGAGCTTCATCAGCTTAGAGGAAGAGTTGGAAGAAGCGACCGCCAGGCATATGCTTATTTTCTTGTTCCGTCTCTTGATTCAATAAACAAGAAAGCTGTTAGAAGATTATCGGCAATTGAGGAATTTACTGAAGTTGGAGTAGGATTTAATCTTGCAATGCGGGATCTTGAAATCCGCGGCGCAGGTAATTTGCTTGGAACGGAGCAGACTGGTTTTATTGATGCGGTTGGATTTGATATGTACGTAAAATTACTTGATGAAGCAGTTGAAGAATTGAAGCGTGTTGAATTTGCGGAAGTCTTTAAAAACCTGCCGAGACAGAAACCGAAAACAGATCCTACTATTGATACATACTTTGAAATTGGAATTCCGAAAGTGTTCATGCCGGATCAGGCGGACAGGTTAAGTTTTTATACTGCATTGTTTTCTATTAAAACATTGGAAGAAGCAAAAGAAATTACGGATGAAATGAGAGACAGGTTTGGTAGACTTCCATTGCTTGTTGAAAGATTAGTAGCAACGGCTATTCTTAAATATTATGCGGCTTATGCAATGTTCGAAAGAATTATTATCCAGCAGAAGAACATTACCATAATTTTACCAAAGGGAACCAACGAGGAATTCTACAAAGACAAATTTTCTTTACTAATGAATTTCATTATGGAAAAACATTTTAACGAAATAAAATTTACCCAGCAGAAAGAAACGCTGAAGCTTGTTATTCCTAATAAATTTGAATCGCCCGAAAAAATATTTGATTACCTGTTTGAATTCTGCCGGAAGGTAGAGAAAATTGTAAATTCGAATAGTTAAAAAGTTATAGGAAGCATAATGGTTTTCTGTTCTTTTATGTGGTTGGTTATTATACTCATCATTGTAAAAAGAAATCTCCGAACAATTATTTGTAACTCAACTGTCATTCCCATGAAAACCAGCCTTACAAGGCAAGTTTACAGGGGAATAACATTTTGAATTTTCAGATGGTTCTGTTTATTATGTTTCTTACTCTTTGCTTATGTATAAGTTTTTCTAAAAATAAACTGCCGCAAAAATTACTGTTGCAGTATTAACATTGATATTTCCGGGATTCCCGAATCTACCTGATCCGCTATTTGATATAGAAAAATTCAATTGTGCTTCGATGCCTGCGCTGAAATTATTACTAAAAAAATATTCTCCACCAAAGCCACCGCCAAAAACTCCATCAACAATACCATCCGCTTTCTTTCTATCCATAATTAATGCGCCAAGTTTTATTGAAATAAACGGAGCAATTCTTTTTCTATTAAAATAATTCTTATACACTATCCCAATTTCCCAATCAGTATAGTTTTCTTCAAACATACTAACTCCAACTGTTGGGGCAAGGGAGATATAATCACCTAAAAAAATAGGGACAGAAATATCAACTTGATTAGATAATGTGGAAGTCAATCCAATGGTTTGGTTTGAATATTCGTCTTGTGCAAAAATGTTTGATAAACAAAGTAAAATTAAAAACCCCATAAGAATACTTTTCATAATTTCTCCAAATTAAGTTTTGAAAAAAGAGTAACTCAAAATGTCACCATGGCCTACGATAAAAATATTTTAAATCAGCAGGCAAGTCATCAGAACTTCTATAAAGTAAAATATCTTGCCAGCCAAGAACATCCCCGGCTTTAATATATATGCGGTAAAATCCTCCCGGTAAATCATTTCCTTCAGAATCTTTTGCATTCCATGTTGAAGAATAATATCCAACCTTCAAAAAATCATCTAACAAGGGTTTAATAAAATAAAGATCGGGTTGTGTAAATAAGGCTGTTGTTCTTTGGGAATAATTTGCATCAATCGTAGATGATAATACAGCGGGTACAACCCAAATTTTAACTTGTGAATTTTTTAATATTTGATAAGAAATACTAAGTGATACAATTGTAGGATTTGGATAAGCATTGCTTATACGTAATGTTTTATTATCGCCATTATTATTAGACGGAGAACCCCATACGCCATAATCTTCCGGACTAGTTTCAAAAGTAAAAACTATGCCGGTAACTACAACGGAATTCTTTGAATAGAAAACAGGAATATCGCTTTCATTACAAGAAATAATAAAAAATACACATAAACCCGCGAAAATGAATTTTATTAAATTCATCAGGTACCTCTCCCTTAATTAGGCACAAAAAATAGTCGTGCCAATTATAACAATTTGCATAATTTTTATCAAAAATTTTTTAAGAGTACTAAATCAATTTTTAAAATGAAAATCAGTTTTGCTTTTTCATATCAAATCTTATAATTTGAACAATAAGAATGAAAAAAAATTTTTTTAATGGAATGTAATAGTCCTTTTTTTTGTTATTAAGCATAAAACAAGTTTTAAATCGGAATTATAGGAATCTTAAATGAACGGAAATAACAAACAGTCTCAGGATATTGAAAAGATTGAATCAAAAGAATGGCGTGATTCGTTAGATTATGTCCTTTACCATAGCGGACCGCAGAGAGTTCAGGAATTACTTAAGGAGCTTCAGATTCATGCAAGGAAGAATGGAGTTGAAATTCCATTTACTGCAAACACACCTTACATTAATTCTATTCCTGCAGATAAACAGCCGCCTTTCCCCGGCAGCCGCGAAATAGAACGACGAATAAAAAGTTTAATCCGCTGGAATGCAATGGCTATGGTTGTTCGTGCTAACCGTGAGTCATCAGGCATTGGAGGACACATTTCAACTTATGCTTCCGCGGCAACTTTATATGAAATTGGATTCAACCATTTCTTCAAAGGCAAAGATGATCCGAGCGGCGGCGACCAGGTTTATTTTCAGGGGCATGCTTCTCCCGGTATTTACGCCCGCGCATTTCTTGAAGGAAGAATTTCCGAAGAACAACTGAAGAATTTCAGAAGAGAACTTCGCCCCGGCGGCGGTTTATCTTCTTATCCTCATCCATGGCTAATGCCTGACTTCTGGCAGTTTCCAACAGTATCCATGGGCTTAGGACCAATTACCGCAATTTACCAGGCACGCTTTAACCGTTATCTTGAAGACAGGGGATTGAAACCAAAAGGGAATGGTAAAGTCTGGGCATTCCTAGGTGACGGGGAGACAGATGAACCCGAAACTCTCGGTGCAATTTCACTTGCATCAAGAGAAAAACTTGATAACTTAATTTTTGTTATCAACTGTAATTTACAACGCCTTGATGGTCCCGTTCGAGGTAACGGAAATATTATTCAGGAATTGGAAGCCAGCTTCCGCGGTGCAGGATGGAATGTAATTAAAGTTGTTTGGGGCGGAGATTGGGATCCGTTCCTTGATAAAGACAGAGATGGCTGGCTGCTTAAAAGAATGAATGAAATTATTGACGGCGAATCTCAGAAATATATTGTTGAAGCCGGTGATTTTGTGAGAGACCATTTCTGGGGAAAATATCCTGAACTGAAAGAAATGGTTAAACATTTATCTGATGAGCAAATTGCAAAGATGCGCCGCGGCGGCCACGATCCTGAAAAAGTTTATGCTGCTTACCAGGCAGCCGTTGAACATAAAGGTCAGCCAACAGTTATTCTTGCAAGAACAATTAAAGGATACGGACTTGGTGAAGCAGGCGAAGGAAAAAATATTACTCACCAGCAAAAGAAGCTTAACGAAGATGAATTAAGAATTTTCAGAACGAGATTTGGTATTCCGATTTCCGACCAGGAAGTTGCTGAAGCTCCGTTTTATAAACCACCTGAAGAAAGTGTCGAGATAAAATACATTCAGGAAAAAAGAAAACAATTAGGTGGTTATCTTCCAAACAGAACCGTAAAGGCTGAACCAATAAAACCATTGCCGGATGAAATCTTTGAGGAATTCTATGCCGGAACGGAAGGACGTGAAGCTTCTACTACGATGGTGTTTGTAAGAATTCTTGCAAAACTTTTACGCGATAAGGAAATTGGTAAACTTGTTGTGCCTATCGTTCCTGATGAAGCAAGAACTTTCGGAATGGAAGCATTATTCCGCCAGGTTGGAATTTATTCTCACGTGGGACAATTATATGAACCGGTGGATAAAGACAGTCTTCTTTATTATAAAGAAGCAATTAATGGGCAAATTTTGGAAGAAGGTATTACCGAAGCCGGATCAATGTCATCATTCATTGCTGCGGGAACTGCTTATGCTTCTCACGGCATAAATATGATTCCATTCTTTATTTATTATTCTATGTTTGGATTCCAGAGAATTGGTGATCTTGCATGGCTTGGCGGAGATATCAGGTGTAAAGGATTTTTACTTGGCGGCACTGCAGGAAGAACAACTCTTGCCGGCGAAGGTTTACAGCATCAGGATGGACATAGTCATTTGCTTGCTTATCCTGTACCAAACCTTGTCGCATACGATCCTGCTTTTGCATACGAGCTTGCAGTAATTATCCAGGATGGTATTAAGAGAATGTATGTAGACAGGGAAGATCTCTATTATTATATAACAGTCTTAAATGAAAACTATGCAATGCCTCCAATGCCTGCTAATTCAAAAGAAGGTATTCTTAAAGGAATATATTTATTCAAAGGTGCAGGTGAGAAAGCCCAGGCTAACCTTTTGGGTAGCGGCTCAATTATGAATGAAGTTATTAAGGCGGGAGAAATCCTGGAGAAGGATTATAATGTTTCTACAAACATCTGGAGTGTTACAAGCTATAAACAGCTTCATGTTGATGCAATGGAAACAGAAAGATGGAATATGCTTAATCCTACAGAAGAGCAAAAAATTCCTTTTATTAAAAAACAGTTAGGTGAAGAAGACGGCGTTATTATTTCAGCATCAGATTATGTGCAGATACTTGCAGATTCGCTTTCAAAGCATTTGAAGAAACCAATTGTTTCTCTTGGTACATTCGGATTCGGCAGAAGCGAAGACCGCGCAAGCCTTCGTGACTTTTTTGAAGTTGATGCTAAACATATTGTATGGGCAACACTTTCATCTCTTTCTAAGGAAGGAAAAGTGAAAGCACCAACTCTTAAGAAAGCAAAAAAAGATTTAGGAATTAATCCCGATAAGAAAAATCCTTTAAAGTCTTAGCCCCCTAATCCGCCTTTGGCGGACCCCGAAGGGGGACTTAAAGATAAACGAATAATTTGGGATTGGTAAGATTGATGAATTTGATTAGAGTACATAAACAAATATGCAAGGATTGTTTGATCCTGAAATATTTTATAAAAACAATTTGTAATATTTAGAAATTAAAGCCCTCTCCCTTTGGGAGAGGGTTGGGAGTAGGCTTTAATATGTTAAAAGAATTTAAACTTCCCGAACTCGGCGAAAATATATCAACAGCAGATATCTTAAAAGTTCATGTTTCTCCGGGTGATGAGGTAAAGAACGATCAGGTTATACTTGAGATTGAAACTGATAAAGCAACAATTGAAGTACCTTCTGATGTTAGCGGGGTTGTTAAAGAAGTTCTTGTTAAGCAAGGTGAAAAGGCAAAAGTAGGGCAGGTTATACTTGTTCTTGAAGATTCAACCGGTAACGAAGTAATAAAACAGAAAGAATCAAAACCCGAACAATCAACATCTGAAAAGAAAATTGAAGTGCCGCAACCGCGTGAAGAAAAAAATGAGACAACTTCAAAAGCAGGATTAGTAACGTTTAAGCTTCCTGAGCTTGGAGAAAATATTACTTCTGCCTCTGTTCTTGCTGTGAAAGTTAAGGCTGGAGATAAACTTGGAAAAGATCAGATAGTTCTGGAAATAGAAACCGACAAAGCTACGATTGAGGTTCCTTCAGATATTGAAGGAATAATAAAAGAAGTATTTATTCAAGCCGGAACAAAAGTAAATGTTGGTCAGGATGTATTAAGTGTTCTTGTTGAAGGGGGCTCTTCAGAAATTAAACAAGTTGGACAGGAAAAATCGGTTGTACAAAAGCCGGCAGCACAAATTGCAGAAACAAAAACCGATGAACAAAAAGTAGCCAAGTCAAAAGTTTATATTGAAGATAAACCTGCGGCTGATCCTGGTAAAATTGCACCTGCTGCTCCAACTGTTAGAAGATTTGCAAGAGAGATTGGTGTTGATATAAATAAAGTTATTGGTTCCGGTCCCGGCGGCAGAATATCTATTGCTGATGTTAAAGCGTATTCACGTGAAGAAAATTTTAAAAAGGATGCTCAACCCGAACAGAAATTCTTTGGCGGAATTGTTGCGGAACAGCTTCCTGATTTTTCTAAGTGGGGAGAAATTGAGAAGAAGGAGATGGGCAACATCCGCAGAAAAACAGCAGAACATTTAAGTTACGCCTGGGCAACAATTCCACATGTAACTCAGTTTGATAAAGCGGATATAACTGAACTTGAAAGATTGCGCAAAATGTATGCAAAAAATGTGGAGAATGCCGGCGGCAAATTAACAGTTATTTCTGTATTGATAAAAATAATTACCTCGGCGCTTAAAGCTTTTCCACAATTCAATTCAAGTGTTGATATGGCCAACCAGGCAGTTATCTATAAAAAGTATTTTAACATAGGTGTTGCTGTTGATACTCCAAACGGATTGCTCGTACCTGTAATTAAAAATGCCGACAGGAAAAATATTATTGAATTGTCTGTCGAGATGAATCAGCTTGCAGAGAAAGCGAAGAACAAAAAACTTTCTCTTGATGAAATGCAGGGTGGAACATTTACAATTACAAATCTTGGCGGTATTGGTGGAACATACTTTACTCCAATCGTAAATTCACCGGAAGTTGCGATACTTGGAGTATCACGTGGCAATTATGAACAGGTTTATGCTGATGGAAAGTTTGAAACCCGTTTGATGCTTCCGCTTTCGCTTTCTTATGACCATAGAATTATTGATGGGGCGGATGCTATTAGATTTTTAAGATGGATTATCGGTGCAATTCAGCAACCATTCTTAATGGCGTTGGAAGGATAGAAGTAGAGTAAGGGTAAGAAGAAGAGAAAGAATACTTATTTTATTATTAAGCGTTATTGTATTGATTTGATTGATGATTAAGAGAATTTAATATGACAGAAATCTTTTTTGATCATGAAAAATTGATAGTCTACCAAAAAGCATTATCGTTTATTAATTGGTTGGAAACCTTGCCGGTATTTTCAAATAAAAGGATCAACGTTATAAATCAACTTGATAGAGCTTCTGATTCAATTGTCCTGAACATTGCCGAAGGTAATGGAAAATATTCAAATAGGGACAGGTGCAGATATTTTGATATAGCATGTGGCTCAGCTTTAGAAAGTGCAGGTTGTCTTGATATTATGTTAGTTAAGGAAATTATATCTGGAGATGAAAATATATTTGGAAAGAGAATTTTAAAAGAGATAGTGTCAATGCTGGTTGGATTAATTAAAAGTAATTCGGATAGAGTTTACGAATCTGATGAAAGATATGAAGTTAATTCATAAAGATTTTGAGAATCAATAAGAATAAATATTGGCTTACTCATAATCTTACTCTTATTCATACTCTTACTCATCTGTTTTAACATAAAGTTTGGAGAAATATTTATATGGCTACAAAAACACAGTTGGCAGTTATTGGCGGTGGGCCAGGCGGTTACGCAGCAGCATTCCTTGCAACAGATTTGGGTATGCAGGTTACACTTTTAGAAGTGGAAAAAAATCCTGGCGGAGTTTGTCTTTACAGAGGCTGCATTCCTTCTAAAGCTCTGCTTCATATTTCTAAATTAATTACAGAAGCAGAAGAAGCAAAGAAATGGGGAATAGAGTTTGGCAAACCACAAATAGATTTGGATAAGCTTAGAACATTTAAAGAGAGTGTTGTTAACAAATTAACAGGCGGTACGGGTGTACTCGCTAAGCAAAGAAAAATTAATTATGTGCAGGGTAGAGCTTCATTTATTAATTCATCTAAACTGAAAGTAGAATTACTTGCTGGCGGTACAGATGAAATAGAATTTGAAAAAGCAATTGTTGCAACGGGTTCTCTTCCGACAAGAATTCCTGCTTTTGATATTGGCTCTGATCGTATAATTGATTCAACAGGTGCGCTCGCTTTAAAAGATATTCCCAAATCAATGCTGGTAATCGGCGGTGGATATATCGGTCTGGAATTGGGTTCTGTGTATGCATCATTGGGAAGTGAAGTTTCTGTTGTTGAGATGATGCCGGGTTTGTTGCCGGGAGCAGACAGAGATCTTGTTAACCTTCTTGCAAAATCTCTTGAACGTAAAATGAAATCAATTATGGTTAACACAAAAGTTGTAGAGATAAAAGAGGTAGACGGCGGAATAAAGGTTAAGTTTGAAGGTGAGAACATTAAAGAACCTGAACAGGTTTTTGAAAAAGTTTTAGTTTCCGTTGGACGTACACCAAACGCGAAAGGAATTGGATTAGAGAACACTAAAGTTGAAATTGATCAGAAAGGATTTGTAAAAGTAAACTCCCAGTTACAAACTGCCGATCCGAACATTTATGCAATTGGTGATGTTGTCGGCAATCCTATGCTTGCACACAAAGCATCCCATGAAGGAAGAATAGCTGTTGAAGTTATTGCCGGTCATAATGTTGAATTTAAACCTGCTGCTATTCCTGCTGTTATTTTTACGGATCCTGAAATTGCCTGGGCTGGTCTTACGGAGAATGAAGCAAAAGAAAAAGGAATTGAAATAAAAGTGGCGCGTTTCCCATGGCAGGCATTGGGCAGAGCAACTACTATTGACAGAAACGATGGCGTGACTAAATTAATTATTGATCCGAAAACGGAAAGAATATTAGGAATGGCGATAGCCGGCGTTAGCGCGGGCGATATGATTTCCGAGGGTGTGCTTGCAATTGAAATGGCGGCACTCGCAAAGGATGTTGCATTATCAATTCATCCTCATCCAACATTGTCTGAGGCAATAATGGAATCTGCTGAAGTTTTTTATGGACAAAGTACGCACCTGTACAGACCAAAGAGAAATTAATTGTTTAATAAATGATTTACTGAAACGGTGAGTAGTTGATGCGGAGAATCGGTGAAATTTTCAACTCCGCTTCTCTCTTTCTCCCATTCCCGTTTCATTAATAACTGCATTCTCTTTCTTTAAAGTGATTGATTAAATAAAAACAATCAAATCAGGTTGGAACTTAGAAAAATAGAATGCGTCCAAACTAAAAAAATAAACAGTGATTAAAATGTCTCAAGCTTCCGGAAATAATGCGAACTTTGGTAAAACAATAATAAATGACTTCCGCAGTACAGATCTTAAAACTTCAGTTTCAAGCGACTATAGAGATTTAAAAGATTTCTACCTTGATGATGACAGGAAAAGACGTCTTAAAGAGATGGGTAACTTTAAAGGATTTTTCTATTCTGCATGGTGGTTGCTAAAAGAAATGTTTTTAAAGCTTACTCCGCCAAGAAGAGTACTGTTAATAATTGGTTTGTTCTTTACACTTAGCATAAGAACGAATGAAAATCAAAATAATCTTTCGCTGCTTGGTGCGTTAATTCTTTTGTTTATACTGATGCTTGAGCTTAAAGATAAATTGCTTGCAAAGACAGAACTTGAAGCAGGGAAAAAAGTTCAGACGGCGCTTATGCCGGAAAAATGCCCAAAAGTAGCCGGCTGGAATTTATGGCTTTTTTCTCAATCTGCCAATGAAGTGGGAGGAGATTTAGTTGATTTCATTGCTATAAATAACGAACGATGTGGTCTTGCTCTTGGTGATGTTGCAGGTAAAGGTTTCAGTGCGGCTTTGTTAATGTCTAAACTTCAATCTACTATCAGAGCATTGGTAGCAGATTTTACTTCTCTCTCTGATTTAGCCGCTAAGGTGAACCAGATATTTTACAGGGATGGTATCAGAAATATCTTTGCCTCTTTAGTCTATATTGAAATACAACCGGATTCAGATAAGATCAGATTTTTTAACGCAGGACATCTTCCGCCGGTTAAATTAAAAAAGTATGGTTTGGAAGAAACACATAAAGGTTCTCCCGCACTGGGACTTATGCAAAACGTTAGTTTCTCTGAGCAGGTAATTGATATGGAAGCCGGAGACTTTTTAATAGTTTATTCTGACGGTATTACCGAAGCTCAGAATACACAAGGTGAGTTTTTCGGCAGTGAAAGATTTTTTAAACTGCTTATAAATAATAGCTCGTATTCAGCCGAACAGTTTGGAAATTACATTCTTAATTATCTTAAAAGTTATACAGGAAACGCCCGGCAGCATGATGATATTTCATTAATCATTATTAAAAAGGAAAATTAGCCCGCCTGCTGCAAAAGTGTGCTTTTTGGTTCGTTTTCTAAATATATCCTCTTTTTAAGCCACAGATATAAATTCCCGTCAATCATGTACTTTCCATTATTTTTAGTATCTTTCTACCGTAATTTTTGTGGCAGATATGTATTTGCCAAACCATTTTCTAAAAATTTAACGAGGATAGAAGTGTCAATAGCAGGAAAAATTATTGATTTTTTCAGACGTAAAGACAAGGTTGCTGCTGGTGGCGGGGAAAAGGCGATTCAAAAACAGGTTCAAATGGGTAAATTACCCGCAAGAGACAGATTAAAAATCTTATTGGATACAGGTTCTTTTCAGGAAACAGATTTGTTTGTTGAACATCAGGCAAAAGATTTTGATATGGATAAAAAATTTCTTCCTGCCGATGGAGTTATTACCGGGACAGGTACAATAAATAACCGGCCAGTCGGAATTTTTGCACAGGATTTTACAGTCGCTGGCGGTTCGTTAGGATTAATGCACGCCAAAAAGATTACTAAGATCATGGATCATTCAATAAGAATGGGTGTTCCTCTTATTGGAATTAACGATTCCGGTGGAGCACGTATTCAGGAAGGCGTAAATTCTTTGGCAGGATACGGAGAAATTTTTTATCGAAATACTTTGGCATCAGGAGTTATTCCACAGATTTCTGTTATACTTGGTCCGTGTGCGGGCGGCGCAGTGTATTCTCCGGCATTAACAGATTTTGTTTTTGTTGTGGATAAAATTTCCAAAATGTTTATTACCGGGCCGGAAGTAATTAAAACCGTTCTTGGTGAAGAAATATCGATGGAAGATTTAGGCGGCGCGCGCGTACAAACAGAAATTTCCGGCAATGCTCATTTCTTTGCTTCAAGTGAATATGAATGCTTTGAACAAATTAAAAGATTACTTTCATTCATACCCTGGAACAATAATAAAAAGGCTGAACCGTTTCCTTCTAAACCGCCAAAATCTATTTACAGGATAGATAAAATAATTCCAACCGAAGCGACAAAACCATACGATATAAGAGATGTTATTAAATCAATATGCGATGATTCGGATTTTCTTGAAATACAGGAAAAGTGGGCATCAAATATAGTAATCGGGTTTGCCCGCCTTGACGGACAAACAGTTGGAATAATTGGTAACCAGCCGCTTGTGCTTGCCGGTGTTCTTGATGTTGATTCTTCTGATAAAGCTGCCCGCTTCATTCGTTATTGTGATGCTTTCAATATTCCACTTATAACATTTGTAGACCTGCCTGGTTATTTACCTGGTATAGACCAGGAGCATTCCGGCGTTATACGTCATGGAGCAAAAGTTCTTTATGCTTATAGTGAAGCCTCCGTTCCTAAACTTACGGTTATACTTAGGAAAGCTTACGGTGGTGGATATATTGCTATGTGTTCACGCCACCTTGGAGCAGATTTTGTTTATGCATGGCCTACTGCCGAAATTGCTGTAATGGGTCCTGAAGGTGCAGCTAATATAATTTTTAAAAGTGAAATCGCTTCTGCCCCTAATCCTGATGAAGTAAGGAAGCAGAAAGTAAAAGAGTACACGGAAAAATTTGCTAATCCTTATGTCGCAGCAGCAGCAGGTCATATTGATGCAGTTATAAATCCTGAGGAAACTAGGAATACATTAATCCATTCTATAAGGTTCTCAGTAAATAAAATGGAAGCCAGACCAAATAAAAAACATGGTATTCCACCTTTTTAATCAGGAGCAAATTATTTTTTATGGAAGAGCTAAAAGAATTTTATAAAGTTATTATAGATGATATTCCTTACGAAGCGAAACTTACTCCAAAATTCCTTCGCAGGAAAAAATACAGTGCACCGGATACTTCAAAAGTTACTGCATTAATCCCCGGACTTATACAGGAAATTTATGTAAGGCAGGGGCAGCAGGTTAAAATCGGAGACAAGTTATTAATACTTGAAGCTATGAAAATGAAAAATTCCATTAAAGCTTCAAGAGATGGAATTATTAAAGAAGTTTATGTTAAACCCGGAAGTGTGGTAGCTAAAAACGAAGTGCTTGTTGAATTTCAATAAAATTGTATTGCTGAATATTATATAATTCATAATACGAAGCTCACCTTAACAGATGAGCTTCGTATTTATTATATGCATGAACTTTTAGCGTGATTCGATTGGAACATACTTTTGATTTACATTCCCGGTATATATTTGCCGTGGTCTGTTAATTCTGGATTGAAGATTGCTTCTCATTTCTTTCCAATGAGCAATCCATCCGGGTAATCTTCCCAAAGCAAACATAACAGTAAACATTTCTGTTGGAATCTTCATTGCCCTGTAAATTATTCCGCTGTAGAAATCTACGTTCGGATACAACTTCCTTTCAACAAAGTAATTGTCTTCAAGAGCAATTCTCTCAAGGTTCTTTGCTATATCAAGCAATGGGTCTGTAATTCCAAGTTCACTTAATACTTTATCGCACGCTTCTTTTAATATTGTAGCGCGCGGATCAAAATTTTTATAAACTCTGTGGCCAAATCCCATAAGTTTGAATCCGGAATTTTTGTCTTTTGCCATGTCCATGTATTTTTTATAATTGCCGCCGTCTTTCTGTATCTTTTCAAGCATTTCTAAAACGGCCTGGTTGGCCCCGCCATGTAACTTTCCCCATAATGCTCCAACCCCGGCAGATATTGCTGCAAATAAGTTAGCTTCACTGCTTCCAACCATTCTAACAGTTGAAGTGCTGCAATTCTGTTCGTGATCAGCATGAAGAATTAAAAGAAGATCAAGAGCATCTTCCAGGACTTTAGGCACTTCATATTTTTCTGATGGAACTGCGTACATCATATTTAAAAAATCCGCCGCATAGCTAAGATCATTCCTTGGATAAATATAAGGCTGACCTATAAGTTTTTTATACGCAAACGCTGCAAGAGTTTTTATCTTTGCAATAAGACGGATTATGTTAAGGTCCATATCATCTTTCTGAGAATAATATGCCGAGAGAGAAGAGATCATTGCAGCAAGTATTCCCATTGGGTGTGCCGATGGAGGATAACCTTCAAAAAACTTTTTCATATCCTCGCGGATGAGACTATGATGAGTGAGTGAGTAATTGAAGTTGTCCAGTTCCGTTTTTGAAGGAAGTTTGTCGTTAATAAGTAAATAGGCTACTTCGGTAAAGTTGCTTTGTCTTGCAAGTGCTTCAATGGGGTAACCGCGGTAATGCAGAATTCCTTTTTCTCCGTCAATAAAAGTTATTGCACTTTCGCAGGAACCTGTATTTCCGTAACCGGAGTCTAATGTGATTGCTCCGGATTTGCCTCGCAGTTGGGTTATATCAATACCAACTTCGCCTTCGCTTCCAACTATAACAGGAAGCTCGTATTCTTTGTTATCGAGAATAAGTTTTGCGGAATTCATTCTTTTGCCCTCCTAAATGTAGAATCAACAAAGTTATTTGATGAGAAAAAATATTTTCTGTTTAATATCCATTTTTTTAATTGTAATATCAACAAGTATATATAACTATGTAAAAATAATTTGGTGTTAACAAAATATCTTAAATCCGAAATAGAATTATATAGTAGGAATAATTATCAAAGAAAAAAGAAAAGAGAAGAACAAAAAGAATTCACCAAATGGGTGAAAAAAAAGTATTTTAACTCACCCTTTACTAATCAAGCTACAAAAAGCCACTCTCTTGTAAACGAGCCTGCCTTGCGGCTTGCCTTACAAAGAAAGCAGGGGAAAAAACCAGCGGCAGCAGGTTGGGGTGAGTTTTGTTAAAAATAATTAAGTGTTTTCTTTTTCAATATCGGAATTTAGAAAAATATTAAACGTAAAGGTTCAATCTTAAATTTTAATTCAATTCATTTTTTGTTAGATTAATGTGCGGTTTAGCAGAAAAAAGATCAATAACTGGTAAATAAATTTTAATGAAGCAGGAAATCAACTATCGTAGCATACTAGATAAAATAGAATTGCCGATGATTATTTGTAATGCTCATGGAAAAATACATGTTTATAACAAAATTGCCGGTGAATTGATCAAACTGCTTTTTGAAGGATCTGACTTGAATGAATCTCTTTGCAATGCGGAACAGTTTTTCTCATTGGAAAAGGTAGTAAATGAATTACTGAATTCCGGTTTGACAAGTATAAACAAAAATTTTGTGTTAACTCGCGGCAGCAAAAAGCCAATCTTTTTCCTTCTTGTTATTCTGAAAATAAAAGGACCGCAGAATAAACCGGGAGATTTTCTTGTTACAATTACAGATATAACGGAAAATTGGACTTTTAACAACTCATTCCTGGAAATTGCAAAAAACATTGAGTCGGTTATATATTCTGTAACCCCAGCAGCAAATAAATTTCTTTTGTTGACTGAATCCGTGCAGAAAATATATGGTTATACAGCTGCGGAAATTATTAATAATCCAAGATTAGTTGTTAAGCAAATTGATTCTAAAGACTTTTTAAATTTAAAAGCATTTCTTTATGAATTGCGGCAGGGCAGAAATTCCGTATTTGAATATAAAATCGTTAATAAAAACAATGAAACATTTTATTTAAGAAATTCCGGCTTTCCCGTTTTGCAAAATGGGGAGTTGATTAGAATAGACGGTGTTATTAGCGATATTACGAAAGAAGTTACTGCAAAGATTGAGCTGGAAAAGTCGGAAGAAAGATATCGCTTACTAATTGAATCGGCAAACGACCTGATATTTAATCTTAATAATTTCGGAATCTTTATAAGCGTTAACACAAACGGTGCACTTACACTAGGCTACAACCCCAAAGAAATGACAGGCAAACATTTTCTTGATTTTGTTAGTGTAAATAATAAAATTGATGCGGTTCAGGCTTTCCGGAAAATATTGGAAACGGAAACGGCTGTTATATTTGAAACGGTATTAATTTCAAAACTTGAAGAAGAAGTTGTATACGAAATACACTGCAGACCACTGGTGGACGATGGAAAAATTATTGGAGTTCTTGGTTTTGGAAAAAACATAACCGAGAAAAGGCTTATTGAAGAAAAACAAAAACAGCTGTATGCAAGACTAGTAGAAGCCAACAGGTTAATTTCCGTTGAGCGTGACAGGGCTAAACAGCAAATTTCTGTTCTTGAACAAGTTAACAAACTAAAAAGCGAGTTTATTTCGAATATATCTCACGAACTTCGTACGCCACTTGCTTCAATTGTCGGTTTTGCGGAAACAATAAGTTCAGATTCCGAATTATCAAAAGATTTGGTGATAGAGTTTAACGAGATTATACTAAGTGAAAGCAAACGACTTGCACACTTAATAAATGACTTCCTGGATTTTGCCAAGATGGAAGCCGGCAAGATGGATCTGATAAAATCTGATTTTGATGCCGTTGAGCTTTTACTCTCTGTTATTGAAAGACTAAAACAGGATGCCGATGTAAAAGGTGTATCCGTAAATACGGAAATTCCTGTAAGACCGGTTAAAATATACGGCGATAAAGAAAGAATAGAACAGGTTTACAAACATCTTATTGCAAATGCAATTAAGTTTACCGAAAAGGATGGAAGAGTTTCTGTTTTTGCACAGGAGTTTCCAAAAGAGTTTGAAGTGATTATAACAGATACCGGCATTGGAATTTCTGAAAAAGATCTTGAAAAAATTTTCCAGAAGTTTTTTAAAGTGGAAAATCCCGGTACTGTTAATACCGGCACCGGCATTGGGCTCGGTTTAATAAAACAAATTGTAGATTTGCACGGTGGTTTAATTACCGTTCAAAGCGAAGAAAACAAGGGAACAACTTTTGTTGTTAAACTTCCTAAAAATCCAAACTAAACAACTGAGGATTACGTGGATAAATTAGTATTTATTGTTGACGATGAAAAAGCAATTTCAAGATTATTAACCCACTGGGTAAAAGAAAAGTGGGGCTACAAAATTGAAGTGTTCGAGAACGGCGAGGAAATGCTTAGTAAGCTTTACCTTAATCCCGACTTAATACTTCTTGATATAATGTTGCCCGGTATAGATGGCATTGAAATACTTAAGAGAATAAAAAATGTTGATCCCAATTACCCTATAATTATGCTTTCGGCGCAAGGAAGTATCGAAATTGCTGTTGAAGCCTTACGCCTTGGCGCTTTTGATTATTTCCCGAAACCAATCGATATCCAGCGTCTGGAACCGGCCATTAAAAATGCAATTAAAAATTTTGATCTGCAGCGTGAACTGATGCTGCTTAAAGAAACTGTTCAGCGAGAGTACGGCTTTGAAAATGTTATCTCTGCCGATAAAAAAATGCAGGATGTCTTTAAACTAGTCTCAAAAGTTCTCGATAATGATATTACGGTTTTAATCCAGGGCGAAAGCGGTACCGGTAAAGAGTTAATTGCAAAGGCTATTCACTACAATGGCTTGCGTAAAGATAAGCCGTTTGTAGTTGTTAATTGTGCATCTATACCGCGTGAACTGCTTGAAAGCGAATTATTTGGTCATGAAAAAGGATCTTTTACCGGAGCGTATCAAAGGAAAATAGGTAAATTTGAATTGGCTAAAGAAGGTACATTATTTCTTGATGAAGTTGGTGATCTTCATATGGCGCTACAGGCTAAACTGCTAAGAGTTATTCAGCAGAAGGAGTTTGAACGGGTGGGCGGTACGGAAGTAATTAAAACAGACGTTCGGATTATTTCGGCTACAAACAAGGATCTTAAAACCGCTGTCGATATGAAAGAATTCAGAGAGGATTTATTTTACAGGCTTAATTCATTTCCTATCTTTATTCCTCCTCTTAGGGAAAGAAGGGGAGATATTCTTATTTTAACTGAGTATTTTATTTCTCAGTCGAATAAAAAGCTTAATAAAAACATTAAAGGTTTTTCTAAAAAAGCGCTTAAATTATTTTATGATTATGGCTGGCCGGGGAATGTTAGAGAGCTTGAGAATACGGTTGAACGTTGCATGATTTTAACCGAATCGGAAATTGTTGATGTCGATGTTCTGCCTGCTAATATTAAAACGTCCGATGGTTCTTCCGTCGGCAATCTGTCAGCCCCATTCTTTACGGATGATTCTGTTATTATTCCTTTTGAACGGCTGAAGGAAGAAGCAATAAGACATGCATTAAAGATTACAAAAGGTAATATACTTGAAACTGCCAAAAGACTTCACATTGGCAGGGCAACACTTTATAGACTAATGGAGAAATATAAAATACCAAACGATTAACTCGTTAAATATTAGGAGTAAAAATGGATTTTATTAAAGAAAAATACGGCGATGTAATTGTAGAAGTTGTTAGCTTAGACAGGGCAACTCTTAAAGAAGCAGAGAACTTCAAAAAAATTCTTATAAAGGATATTGATGAAGGAAGCCGTAAACTTGTTGTAGACCTTTCCCAGTGTGAATTTATTGATTCAACATTTCTTGGTGCTTTGGTGGTTAGTTTGAAAAAGGTAACCTCACTCGGTGGCGACCTTAAGCTTGTTGGCTTTCAACCGGCCGTTCATGCTATGTTTGAGTTGACCAGGATGTTTCGTGTGTTTGAAACATTTGGCGAAAAAGAGGATGCAATAAAAAGCTACGCCTGATTTTTTTATAGATTACCGAGGTTATATTTTTTAGGTATGGAATTCATAAACAGAAATATTTTAATTGTTCTGAAGGATAACTCACTTATCAGATTAGTAGAACTTTATCTTGCTGATGAAAAATGTTCTATTCGGACCGTAGAGGAATTTTCAAGTGCATTTGATATAATTGAAAAAGATCAGATCGATCTTGTTATAACAAATTATTCAGAAGGATATAAGGAGTTTTACTCGTTACGCAACGATAAATTTAAGAACCTGCCCTTCCTTTTTATTGTTCAGTCAAACGATCAGGTTGATCAATCATATTTGCTTAAAGAGAGCGCCGAAGATTTTATTAATTTTCCGCTTGATGAAGCTGAACTTAAATTTAAAATGTTATCGCTTATCAAAAGAAGCGATATCTATAAGGCCTTTGTTAAAAAAGCAGATGAACAAAAACAGGTTATTGCCGAAGCAAACAAGGTTCTGCTTGTTGATGACGATCTGAAATTATCAAAATTGTTTGAGTATAATTTAACCAAGGCGGGGTTCGAAGTTAAAGTTGCTCACAACGGATTGGATGCGTTAAGTGTTATTACCAAATATACACCGGATATTATCGTGTGCGATATTATGATGCCTGAAATGGATGGTTATCAATTCAGGCGTGAACTCCTTCAGCATCCGGTTTATAAAGAAATTCCTTTCGTGTTTCTTACTGCAAAGGGAGATGAGAGTGATATTCTTGACGGGTATGATCTTGAAATAGAGGATTATATTATTAAAACTTCCGGTCCCCGTGTTGTTGTGGCCAAAGTCAGTGCAATACTGAAAACGCTCGATAAAGAACGAAAGAAAATGGTTTCGGAAATTAATAAAGCGGCTGATTCTTTTCGCGCTAAAGTTGTACCGGATGAATTTCCTGTGTTTGAAGGATTTGACATTAAACACTGGCATCAGCCATACAAGGGAATTCCCGGCGGAGATTTTATTGATTATTTCCAGCTGGATCAGGATAATCTTGTTATTGTTCTTGGTGATGTAATGGGAAAGAAATGGGGAGCATGGTATTTTGCTTTTGCTTATGCAGGTTACGTCCGCAGCGCAATCCGTGTTGTACTTCAGTCTGCCAAAGAATTTTCTCCGAGTGTTTTACTGCAGGGAATAAATGAATCAGTTTACCAGGATGCGAAAGTATCGGAAGTATTTGCAACCCTTTCAATTGTTATAGTTGATAAGAAAAACAAAACGGCAAAATATTCCGGAGCAGGAGATCTTCCGATTGTTTATAAAAATTCTCTTACGGGAAGTGTTGAGCAAAAAAGTTCTAAGGGAATGCTGCTTGGCTTTATGGCAGATGGAGGCTACAGCGATGTTGCTATTCCTCTTAATCCGGGAGACTATCTTGTATTACATTCGGATGGAATAATTGAATCGCGTGGTTTGAAGGGTGAACAATTTGGTTCAGACAGGTTAAAGAAAGCTCTTGCTGAATTACCAGATAGGGATGTTTTTATTGATACAATTAAGCAGGAACTTACTTCTTTCACGAATGATAACTTTGAAGACGATATAAGTCTTGTTACAATAAAAGTCTGTTAAAAAAAATCCCTCTGAAGCGAGGGATTTTTTATTTCCATTAACAATTCATCAATTAAAAGAAAACGCCCACAAGAAAATCAAAGGATTGGTTTTTTACCTTCACATTTTCGTTTGAATAAACATTTGATAAATCATAGTTATATCTGAATTCTGCAAGCAGCGAAAGCGGTAATACTTTAATCAACTCAGTACCAATTCCAATTGTCAATCCAAAATTTCCTTTTTTGAAATCCTTGTAAGTGGTTTCAAATCCTTTTTCAATATCTCTTCCTAACTCAATATCTGCGCGTGGACCGGCAATAAGATAAGGTGAAAAGAGAACAAGGTTGTATCGTATTTTACCTAGTAAGAATAAGGACAAGTAGTCAATTCGGTTATTTAATGTAGTGGTTCCTGTTATATCCGGGCTATCCGGACCTGTTGTTGGAATATTTAATTTCATGCCTTTCTGAGTATAATCAGCTTCTGCAACAACACTTAAAAAAGGTATATCAAGGAATTCTACAAAACCACCAATGTTTAAACCAAACCGGTTATCCGGCTCTAAAGAGGAATTAATTGAATAATCCCAAACCTGCTTTGCCAATGAACCACCGACCTTAATTCCATAACTTCGTATAAACTGAGCATGAAGTGTGGTTGAAATGAGAGTAAAACCGAAAATAAAAAATAAAAGTCTTTTGGACATTGCTAAACTCCTCAAATGTTTTGTGAAATGTATTGAAAGGAATATGATAAATTCAAGGGCATATTTAAGGGAAAAATAAAAGTCTCCTGTTGTTAACGGAGACTTTTAACTTTGTTATGTTGAAGTGATTTCTTCCTTCAGACTTTTTTTCAGGTATTCGAAGAATTCTGTTGAAAGAGTAACCTGCCGGAAAATATCAATCACCTGTTCTTTTGTAATCTTATTAAAGTCCTTTTCAAGCGGAGTAATTAATGTGCCCCCCATATCAACTCCAGCAGGACTAAGCAGAATATTTTCATCTCCTTCTGCAAAATAGTAAGAAGGACGATGACGTGAACGCGGAAAAATTACTACACGCCATTTATTGTTCTCATAAAAGGAAAGTATATTCATCATCGGCTCTTCACCTTTTGATGAAATTTTTTCGAGAATACTATACAACACATCAAAGGCTTTGATGATTTTATATTTGTTTTCAGATTCAATGGAAATGAATTTTCTAAGGTAACCATCCACGGCAGATACGCGTAAATTCTTTCCTTCAATCAACGGAAGGCCTAAGGTTGATACAACATTATCATACTCAGAGTCAATTGGCATAAAGAATTTATTGCCTGCCTGGAAATGAAGATGATCCGGTGCAGATGCGCCGCACTTAGGTCCGTTATAAAATATGGTATAGTATTTCCCTAAGTCCCTGCTGAAATCCAAAAACACAGAGAATGAATCATCAATTAACTGCGGAAGATGTTCAACATTTGGTAATGTAAAATGCTCGTTAAAAATTGGGAAAGGATTACAAAGTATAAGATAATTGTTCTTATATAAAATACCCTTTTGTTCTTCCGGTAAATGATTAAAACATAAAAAGCATTTTCGTTCTTTAATAGATTTATCATCAACTTTTGCCGCGGAAGAAACAATCCTGCCGGGATTAAACTGTACCTTAATATTAAAACCATCAAATTCAAAATTTCTTACTTCAACACCATCAAGACTATTATAACCTTTTGAGCATAATGGCCAAACGGCCTTTTGCTGCAATAGCAAAGCTTTTGTTTTATCCGCTAAATCTTCACCGGACAAAAAAGGATCAAGGTCTGTATCGGTAATTAATTTATCTTCTATCATAAAGCATTTTTTCTTTGTCTTGCTAAAACTTCAATGCTGCGCAACCTATCCTTGTAAAGATTATGCGAATTCATTTTAACTATGTCCAAGGAAGCATCCGTGTTATCTTCCCATCTGCGGCAAAGATAAATCGGTTCGTAAATTCTGCCAATCTGGTATTTCCTGCTTATGCTTAAACCAAGGGCATAGTCTTCGCCATAGCTAACGTTAGGAACATTTATTTTACGAAGCACAGGAGTATAAAAAGCGCGCGGTGCACCTAAACCATTAATTCTTAATGCGTTATTTCTGCCGTTGTCAGGAGTCCATTCTTTATGGTCAATAAGTCCGGGAGGAATTTCTTCCAGTTTGAAATTAACCATTTGGTATGAACCAATTACCATTGCACATTTTTCTTTTAAGAAGACATCAACAACTTTCTGGACTGTGGTTTCATCTTTATAAAGATCATCACTGTCTAACTGGATGGCAAACCTTCCGCATTTTGGATGGTGAATAGCAGTTGTCCAGCAGCCACCTATTCCAAGATCCTTTCTATCCGGTATAATGTGGATAAGTCTTTTATCTTTCTCTGCAATTGATTGTAATATTTCTGTGGTCCCATCGGTTGAGTAATTATCAACAACAATCAGGTTAAAGCTATACTCTGTTTTTTGTTTTAGAACAGAATCCACTGCATCGGAAATTGTTTTAGCCCTGTTTTTTACCGGAATTACTACAGAAGCTTCCATTTCAAATTTATGATCTTCTATATCGATCTGTTCAAACTTGGGCTCAAGGTAAGCTCCAATCTTTTTAAGATGATATGTACAGGCAATTTCCATCTCAATCTGTAATGACCGGTTTCTTGGGTCAACGTAATCGAACATTTTCTCGCCGGATTTTCTTGTATCGCTTTCAATAGTTGTGTAAAGAAATTCCGGAATTCTGATGATTGGGTTGCTCTGTGAGATTTTTAACCTGAGGTTATATAAACCGGCAAATTTATAATCTTTCTTCTCCTCGTCCTGCAAAGCATCTTTAAGTAATGCTGAATTAAGGAAATACAGATACCCGAAATCGAAATCATTTCTAAGACTGCCAATCTGGTAATCAATTACAGGATGCGTAAGGCGTACATCATTTTTCATTTCATAATAATCAGAATAAACCAATCCGGCACCAGTATCTTCGGCTACAAGTTGAAATCTTTCTATTCCGTATTGCCCGAATTCCAGTGGGTTATCCTGAATAACGAGTAAAGTATAAGGTGTATCGGCAGTTTCTTTTATCAGGTTTATTGTAGAGCTGCTGTATAAATCTTCAACTTTCAACAGTTTACAACCATCCAATGGCTGTTCTACATCTCCCAAACCAAGCAAATAGATATCTTTAATTAAGGGACTCTTTCTAAGTTCGCTTACAGTTTTTGATGTGTGGTTGTAACCACTATACGGCAAATAAGCATTGATTGTTTTTGTCATTAACTCCTCCTGGATTTGTTTGGCAAATTTATTAAAATTATCTCAAATATTTCATGAATTTTCTGTCTCGCATTAATAAGAAGTTAGATTTTCAAAATAAATCCGACCATGAAAATTATATATTCGAATAATTTGGCTTGCTCTTCACCGAGTACCTGAGGGAAATAATTGGTTGCTATTTGTAGCTGTGGAGGCTTTATTTAAATGTAAATTTAATAAATAAAGAGAGGTATTATTGACTTCACTAACAAAAGGAATCATATTTAGTATTATGCTTCTTTTGCTAGGATTCACTATTATCCAAGATGAATTGAGTCCTGAAACCGAGCCTGTAGTCAATGTTCAGATTAATGAGCATGAATATAGTACTCCTGATTCAGCAACAACTGAGATAGAAAAGCAATCTATCATAAAATTTGTTGAAAAAGGTGATATGTTGGCTTCATGGTATGGTCCAAGATTTCACGGTAAAAAGACCGCAAATGGTGAATATTATGATCAAATGGCATTTACTGCTGCACATAAAACTTTACCGTTTGGTACACTGTTGAAATTAACCAACCCAAGGAATAACAAGACTGTTATTGTTCGGGTTAATGATCGCGGACCATATAGTGGAAACAGAGACCTTGATCTTTCCAAAGGTGCCGCTGTGGCATTAGGTATGGTAAGACGGGGTGTAATTAAGGTTGAAGTTGCCGAGGTTGCTCTGGCAGATGAGAACCGACCGTTATTGGCTATAAATTAATTATATATCCAAAGAAAATTAACCCCGCACTAAGCGGGGTTTTTCATTTCCTCATTCCTATTTATCAAGTATAGTCTGTTTTGATTTCATCGATTGGCTGATGGGGATAATCATATTCTGTTCTCCGGTGGCGGCCATTGTCATTTCATTATCAAGAATGACATCTACGAAGACAATTAAACCTTTTGCCGGGGCAAAATAAAGTTTACCGGAATTCTTTCCGTTTCCTTCAATAAATAAATCCATACCCATTATTTTAGCGCTGCCTTCCGAGGAAGTCTTTCCTGTAAAGTTAATGACAAGGCAACTGTAACCTAAAGTATCAATCTTACCAGCAAGAGTATAATCTAAATTAGAAGTTGTTAATATCTTTCCGCCCATCATTACAACTGAATCAACACTTGTATTATTCCAGGTTTCACCGGGTTTAATTTCTTTATCAGGCAGAACAACGAGTTTTGTAATTTCATTTCCAAAACTACCCATCTCTTCCATTCCAGCCATTACGGTATCAACAATTTCCTTTTTTGTTACTTTACCGTTCTTCTCAACAATTATTCTCGTTCTTTTACCTTCGTTTTCATTCAGGCTTATAGTAGTATCTTTCATAGGCATACTTGTGCGAACTTTACCTGAATCAATTGATACTAATAGAGAAAACTGGTCTCCCATTACATCTTCAGTTTCCATCTTAAGGAATATTTTACTTTCTAATCCAATCTTCATTTCCTGACCCATCATCGATTGAGTGATGGTACCGTCAGTTATTGAAGAATACTTATAAGATTTTCCCTTTTCAAAGTTATATTTCAGGTTATAACCGCTCTGCGCAGAAATAATACAACTAAAAGAGAAAACGAAAAGTATTGTAAACAAACCTGTGAAGTTCTTTTTCATAACGCCTCTTAAATAATTTATATTAATGAAATTTTCTTTGGAATCACTTTGTAATACCGGCTCTCGTTTGCAATCCTATTAATTATGTAGAATGACAACTGCGAAATCTTTTCTATTTTTTCCGGATTGATAAGCCAAACCTCATCTGTTACTTTATGATAATCCGGATGTTCACCGCTCGTTAGGTAAAGGATTGGTTTTTTTTTATTTAAGAAAGGGGCCTGGTCACTTCTGCCAATAAAACTTTCATATTCATAACCTAGTTTAAAACCAATCTTTTCATTTTCTTCTACTGCAATTTGTTTTAAATCCGGACTTCTTGAACCGCCAACAATGTAAACAGAATCGATAGTATTTCTACCTACCATATCATAGTTTAACATTGCCACTGTTTTATCTAAAGGAAAGAGAGGATTGTGTACATAAGCCGAAGAACCTAACAAACCAAGTTCTTCACCTGCAAAACCAATAAACAGGATGCTTCTTTTGGGTTTTATTTCAAGTGTTCCAAACGCTTTGGCAAGTGCAAGTACTGCCACCGTGCCGGAAGCATTATCATCTGCACCGTTGTTTATTATATCATCTGTGGGCTTTTCTTTTTTCTTAGGTCCAACATGGTCGTAATGTGCACCAACAACTATAATTTCATTTTTCAGTTGCGGATCAGAACCTTCCAAATAACCAACAACATTTTTTGCAGGCGCCTTTTCAATTTCAGTAGAAGTTTTAATTGAGGCTGTATAGCCTTCGAGCAGGAATGAATTTGGTTTTACATTCCTGTCAATTTCCTGTTGAATTGCTCTTAATTTATCTACGCTGCCGAATAAAAGTTTTATTACCTCTTCACCAACATGAATAACGGGAATTTTATTTTTTTCTTCATCAATTAAGGAAATTGGAAGAGCATCCTTCGGAATTATTTTAGATAATGACGGCCATGGAAATCCTCTCGGTATCAGAAAAGAATGATTAAGCGGATCAGTAGCAACCATTACTGCACTTGCTCCATGCTCAATTGCTATTTTTACTTTTTCATTTACTTCTGAATAATCTGTTGCCTTGTTCCCATCGAAGACTGATGCCGTATCTTCCTCACCCGGTTCGTGTCTTAATACAAATACAATTTTACCTTTAACATCAATGTCCTTGTAGTCATCATAATTAAACTCTGGAGCAGTAATACCGTAACCGGCAAATACAATATTTCCGCTAAACTGATTATTGGCGGTCATTTCAAACGGAATGAATTCGTCTTTAATCTTAAATGATACTTCCTTACCATCTTTTGATATTTTCAGGTGGTTGTCTTTGGCAAGTCTTACTTTTCCAAGATTAACTTCCTGGTAATAAGAACCATTAACCGGCATGAGATTATCTTGTTTAAAACAATTGGCAATATATGCAGCGGCAGTATCCTGCTCGCGGCTTGGTGTCGGTCTTCCTTTAAGTGAATCGGAAGCCAGGAATGTGATATCTCTTAATATTGTTCTTGAATCAATAGAATTAAAACCGGTATTATCAGCAACGTCAAAAAAGCTGCAGCCGGAAAAATATAATGCTATTGCTAAGTAAACGGGAATAGATAGTTTCATTTTCCTCATAGTATGGTGGATTATTGGGAAGAAAATTAGCTATAAATAAATCAAAATAAAATAACAGGATTGTTAAGTAGTAATAGATAATCTATAAAAAGAAGATGTAACCCGATGACTGTTTTTAGTTGACTTTGAAATGCGGGCAATTTATGTTGTACCACGAAAACTGTTTATAAATGCTTTGGTGAATTTAATCGTTAAGGAAAATTTATCTGAGGCTGGTTTTAAATATTTCAAAGAATTACCTTTAGTTGAAAATAATTTGGGAATACATGAAGAAACTTAACGTCGGCTGCGGGAAAGATATAAAAAAAGATTATATCAATATTGATATAGTTGATTACGGCGGAAATGTAATACACGACCTTAACTCTTATCCGTTTCCGTTTGAAGAAAATTCATTTGATGAAATTTATGCCTCTCATGTTCTGGAGCATCTTGATAACTTCCACAAAGCCGTAACTGAACTTTACAGGATATCTAAACCGGGAGCAATAATAATTGTTTATGCGCCTTTCTTTCTTAACACTAAATATTTTGGCGAACCGGATCATAAAATTCCATTTTCAATAAGAACGTTTGATAATTATGAATTCATTGGAAACCGTAAATTGAAATTCTACGAGAAGTGGAAGTTAAACCACAGAACAAACTATGAAGGTAAAGCGCAGTTTGAGATTATTGAGAAGAGATTTATTACTTCTCATTTTTCCGTATTAAAGTGGATGGATTTGATTGTAAATATTGAGCCTGTTATTTATGAACGTTTTTTTGCCGGTATCTTTTCACCGGAAGAAGTTTACTTTAAGCTGAGAGTTATAAAATAAATTCCTGCTTCTTTTAATTAATTATTCATTTAGAAAAATTGGAGTTCTGAAATGCCTATTCAAACTATTAACCCGGCTACAGAGGAAGTCATTCAAACTTTTAATCCAATTTCAAAAGAAGAGATTAATAAACAGATTGATAAATCCTACGAAGCTTTTGAAGTCTGGAAGACAACTTCCTTCTCTCATCGTAAAATGCTGATGAATAAAGCTGCGGATATTCTTAAGACAGAAAAGGAAACTTTTGCCGGAACAATGACGCTTGAGATGGGGAAGCCAATTAAGCAGTCGATTGCAGAAGTAGAAAAATGTGCTTTGGTTTGCAGCTTTTATGCAGAGAATGCAGAGAAATTTTTAGCTGATGAAATTATTCCTACTGATGCTTCCAGTTCGTTTGTTCAGTTTGATCCGGTTGGAGTTGTTCTTGCAGTTATGCCATGGAATTTTCCTTTCTGGCAGGTGTTCAGGTTTGCTGCCCCTGCACTTATGGCCGGCAATGTAGGATTACTAAAACATGCATCAAATGTTCCTAAGTGTGCTCTTTTAATTGAAGAGATTTTTACAAAGGCCGGTTTCCCGGAAAATATTTTTAAAACATTACTTATAGATTCCAAACCTGTTAGCGATATTATAAAGCATCCCAAAGTAGCAGCCGTTACTTTAACAGGAAGTGAACTTGCAGGTAAAAATGTTGCGGAAGTTGCCGGTAACTGCCTTAAGAAAAGTGTGCTTGAACTTGGCGGCAGCGATCCGTTTATTATTCTTGACGATGCAGACCTTGCTGCTGCAGCAAAAACTGCAGTAACCGCACGAATAATTAATAACGGGCAAAGCTGCATTGCAGCAAAGAGATTTATTGTTGTAAAAAAAGCTGCAGACGAATTTGAAAAACTATTCGTCCGGAATATGAGCAATTTGAAAATTGGTGATCCGCTTGATGCTGAAAATGATTTAGGTCCGCTTGCAAGGGAAAATTTACTCCTGGATTTGGAAGCCCAGGTTACCAAATCAATTGAGCTTGGAGCAAAAGTTTTAGTCGGTGGAAAAAGATTGCAGCAAAAAGGTTACTACTATCCGGGTACAATTTTAACAAACATTAAAAAAGGTATGCCTGCTTACGATGAAGAAATATTCGGCCCGGTAGCTTCGCTGATAATAGCTGAAGATGAAGATGATGCAATAAGGATTGCCAACGATTCGCAGTTTGGTCTTGGTGCAAGTTTGTGGACAAAAGATTTGGAAAAAGCTAAAGACATTGCCCACAAAATAGAATCAGGTTCAGTCTTTATAAACGGAATGGTTAAGTCTGATCCGCGCCTGCCGTTTGGTGGCGTTAAAGCCTCCGGCTATGGAAGAGAGCTTTCTCATTACGGTATAAAAGAATTTGTTAATGTTAAAACTGTGTGGATAGGTTAAAAATTTTCAATGTAATTTTCTTTGGAGCATTTTATGTTGAAGTTAAAAATTGGCGCTTATATTTCTACAATACTTGGTACTGTTTCTATTCTTTGGATTATTTATGATTATATAATTCTAACAAACACAGCATATAAACCGGAGGATTTTTATTCCGTTGCCTGGCGGAATGTTTCCCTTGGATTTGTGCCGATAGTTCTTTTTCATTTATCTGCATTCATAACAATGTATTTTCTGTTTGGATACATAAGGAAACAAAAAGAATTGCTTAAAGCTAAACCTGATTCTAAGAATCAGAAAGAAGATGAGAAAACAGTCATCAAATAACCCTGTAAAAGAATTCTGGTCCGGTACTTTTTAATCCAAACGGTTTCATTATGTTAATACAGAATATTATCTTTGACCGCAAAAAATATTAATTAGTATAAGGTAAAATCATGACCGAGTATCAATCTAAAAGAGTTTTAAGAGAACGTGTTTTGACAATAAATGCCCCAGCCGCAAAAATATTTCATTTGCTTTGTCCTCAAAAGGAAACGGAGTGGCTTGACGGCTGGAATTACAAAATGATTTTTTCAGCTACCGGCCTTGCAGAAAACGATGCAATATTTTCAACAAAGCATGATGGTGATGTAAACACCATCTGGGTGGTTTCCCGGTATGATAAGAGAAATAAGTTAATTGAATTTGTACGGCTTACATGGGAAACGGTAATTACAAAAATCATTTATAAAGTAAAAGATAACCACGACGGCACTTCCTCTGTTTTTGTTCAGTATATTTTTACTTCGGTAACGGAAAAAGGGGATGAGTATGTTCACGACTCCGGTGAAAAACAATTTGAACATATGACAAGATGGATTGAGAAATCCATGAATTACTACCTTCAATCAGGCAGAAAATTATTAATGCTTAATTCAAGAAAACCGAAAAAGAAAGAAGTTGTACCTGTTAAGAAGATGAAAAGAAAAATCAGAAAGGGATAAACAATTGAAGACCCGTTGCGGCTGGTCCGGCTCAGATACGTTATATATAGATTATCACGATAATGAATGGGGGAGCCCTGTTCATGATGACAGATTATTGTTTGAGTTTTTAATACTTGAAGGAGCGCAGGCCGGTTTAAGCTGGATAACGATTCTGCGGAAACGGGATAATTACCGTAAGGCATTTGATAATTTTAATGCAGAGAAAATAGTTAAGTATGATTCCAGGAAAGTTGAGGAGCTTTTATTAAACGAAGGGATCATTCGCAACAGGTTAAAAATTGCATCAGCAATTACAAATGCAAAATCTTTTCTTGATGTGCAAAAAGAATTCGGTAGTTTCGATACATACATCTGGCAGTTCGTTAATTATAAACCGATTATTAATTCTTGGAATTCTCTTAAAGAAATTCCTGCAAAGACAAAAGAAAGTGATTTGATGAGCAAAAACCTTAAGAAACGCGGCTTCAAATTTATCGGCTCAACAATTTGTTATGCGTTTATGCAGGCGGTAGGAATGGTAAATGACCACACGACCGAATGTTTTAGATATAAAGAATTATGCGGAAATGAAAAAGCTTAACTATGATACATAATGAGTTTAACTGGAAATCCGAAGACGGCAAAAGAATTTTTGCACAATCGTGGCAGCCGGAGAATGATATAAAAGCTGTTGTTTGTCTTGTGCATGGAATGGGAGAACACTCATCAAGATATACTGAACTTGCAGAGGCGCTTACGGGGGCGGGATTTGCAATAATAACATTCGATCATCGGGGGCATGGAAAATCTGAAGGAATAAGGGGACATATTCCTGATTATAATTCCTTTATGAGTGATATTAATAATTTAATTAATGAGAGCACGATAAGGTTTACGGCAAAAAAGAAATTTCTTTACGGCCATAGTATGGGAGGTAATCTTGTACTTAACTATGCACTAAGAAACAGGGATAAGGATTTAGCGGGAGTAATATCAACAGGGGCGTGGCTGAAGCTTGTAAATAATCCTTCACCGTTTATGAATTTTGTAGCTGATGTTTTAAATAAGATATTTCCGGCATTAAGAGTATTTCATGGCGTAAAGAATACTGATGTAGCGCATAAGGAAGCGGTTGAAGAAATCCATCCGCCGAAAGATGAATTAAGGCATCCGTGGATATCTGTAAGGACGTATATTAATTTAAGAGATGCAGCGGTATGGGCAATGCAGAATGCAAGTAATTTTAATTTTCCGCTTTTGCTTTTGCATGGCGGATCAGACAAAGTTACTTTACCGGAAGGAAGCAAAGAGTTTGCGGGATTTGTAAAGACAGAGTGTGAATGTAAAATCATTCCTGAATTATACCACGAGATTCACCGTGATACAGGCAAAGAAGAAGTTTTTGCCGTAATAATTAACTGGCTGAACAAACACATCTGAAAAATAAATTATCTTAAACCTTAAGAACCGGAATAAACGCGGATAAAAATTTTATACTCTCATGAGAGCTGAAGGCTCAGGCCTCCATAAGATTTAAGGATGGAATATGTTTGCGCACTTTCTGATAAATGCTGAAGATATTCATTGGCTTCTTAAGGAAATCCGAAATACCAAGTGCAAGTAATTTATAAAGAACAGAGCGCTCATCATAACCGCTGATGATTATAACCGGCAGAAGTGAATCATTAAAGTTCAGTCTTAATCTTTCAAGCACCTGAATTCCATCCAACCCCGGCATACCGATATCAAGCAGTAAGAGATCCGGATTATTATGTTGGATGCTATTTAATGTATCTGTACCGTTATCGGCAGTAAGAATATCGCAATCAAAATATTTTTGCAGAATAACAGAGAGAAAAAGCTGATGGTTTTTATTATCATCTGCGATTAACACTTTTTTCATGGTTTTACCTCATTTCATGTCTTTGTGTACCTTTATTTATTTAATGATTATTATAATAACCTTATGTGATAACTATCATTGAAACGAATATGGACGGACATGCATCAAGTTTTTGAAGGGCGGGAAAAATAATTTCTTTTCTTATACAGGTTTTATTACGGATTAAAGAGAGAAGAACAGAGGGTAAGAACCCGGAATAATTTAATTGAATGTATATTGGTTTGTATTAGTAGAATATGGGTAATATATTTTCGCATCATTTTTAAGGGATTTATATGAATTTAAGATTCCAACAGTTTTTCCTTAGTTTACTTTTTTGTGCTTCTGTTGCAGGCCAAACGGATAAATCGCTTATTTCCATACCATTGAATAAAGAAGAAATTGTTCTTAATAAACTTGAAAGTATGCGTCTTCCGGTTTATTACATTTCTGATGAGAATCTTATAAGCGAAGCTGATGATGAGCTAATTGGAAAACTTGAATCCCTTGGCGTTGATGTTAAAGTTTTAAGTGATGAAGCTGCCAGCAGTAAATATTTTCTGCATAGTGTAAAAAATAATGTTGGTGATATAAAACTAACCGGAAATGAAGTCCTTTTCAGAGATAAAAATTCCATCATAATAAAAGCTGATGATGCAGACAATATTAGGGAATTAAATTTTGTTCAATTGAGAAAGACACCCTACTTCTTTACAAACCAGAAAATACTGAACAGCATTCAATCGATTGCCGGCAATGATTCTCTTATTAAATTAATTGTTGCAGAAGTAAATCCTGATTCAGTGCGTTCTTATATCCAGCATCTTCAGGATTTTGGCACTAGGTATCTTTACGCATCCAACAGAGGTAAAGTAGCCGAATGGATTATGAATAAATTTATTTCGATAGGATATAATGATGTAAAGCTGGATTCATTTTACCAAGGGAATATCTGGAATAAAAACGTGGTTGCAACTTTACCGGCTTCATCTTCATCAGGTTATGAAGTTGTAGTTGGCGGGCATCATGATGCTATTACCAATGTAAATCCGATGGAAAAAGCGCCGGGTGCAGATGACAACGCAAGCGGCACTGCTGCGGTTCTTGAGATTGCCCGCGTCCTTAAAAAAATGAATTTCGTTCCGGATGTTAAAATAAATTTCATGACGTTCGCCGCTGAAGAAGCCGGACTTTGGGGAAGCTGGTATTATGCCGAACGTGCTGCATCTGATTCTAAAAAAATTAAGTTCATGATAAATCACGATATGATTAGTACAAATCCCGGGTCAGTTCCGGGTAGTACTGTAAGTATAAATTATTATACCGGCGCGGAAGATTTCAGGGAAGTTGCAAAACAGTGTACAAAAAAATTTACTCAGCTAAAAGCAAGCAACGGAAGCCCCAACAGCGGTGGTTCAGACAGCTATCCTTTCTGGGCTAATGGTTATCCTGCAGTATACTTTGAAGAAAATGTATTTAGCCCGGTCTATCATACGGAGCAGGATTTAATTTCAAACTGCAATATTGAGTACTGTTCGGAAATTATAAAAGCGTCCTGTGCTACTTTATTAAGTGCATTGGCAATGCCCTCAAAGGTAGAAGCATTTAATATTGTAGATCTTGGCGACGGAAAATCATTAAGGCTTAGCTGGGCAAAGAACGAAGAATCCGATCTTGCCGGATATAAAATTTATACCGGAAGATCAACGGGAGTTTATGATTCAAGCGTTCAGGTTTACGCACAATTTCTTAATTACACTGTAAAAAATTTAACGGAGAAGAGGAAATACTTTCTGGGCATTTCTGCAATAGATATAGAAGGTAATGAAAGCTTAATTGTTGAAAAGACATTTACACCGCAGAGCATACCGCTTGCACCCGTATCTTTAACAGATAATCCTTTGCTTCATTCTGTTCGGTTGGTATGGGCAGCAAACAAAGAGAATGATTTGCTTGGTTATAATATCTACCGTGTTGATCTGGAATCCGGTCAGCAGGTTAAACTCAATGCAAATGTAATTACCGATACTGTTTTTACAGATAACACTACACAGGATAGGAGTTATTACAACTATTACATTAAGGCAGTAGACAGCACATTAAATGAAAGCGTAGCTGCAGTAGTTAAATCCCGTGCAGTTTCCTTAAACAGCGGAATTGTGGTTGTAGACGAAACAGCCAACGGCAACGGCGCACAGTTAAAACCAACTGATGAACAGGTTGATGAGTTTTACAATTCATTATTGCAGGACTATTCCAAAGATGATTTCGATATTATTGAAGCTGGAAACATTAAACTGGCCGACTTCGGAATTTATTCCACTATTATCTGGCATGGAAATGATAATTCGGAATTATCTTATCCGTTCAGTACTGCTGAAGATATTAAACAATATTTAAAACTTGGCGGGAATTTTTTATATGCCGGATATTTACCGACCAAAGCATTTGAGCAGAATGTAGTATATCCAGCTAATTTCACCGAAACAAGTTTTATTAATGAGGTATTGAAAATTGGTTCTGCAGAGAAAGTGTTCGGCTCAAAATTCTATGGTGCCATTGGTACGGATAATTATAATAATATTTTTGCTGATACGACCAAAACAAAACAAACTATGAACTATCATATCTCTGATATTGAAAGTATTTATCCAACAGCGGAAGGGAAAACAATATATTACTTCGATACTAAATTTGATTCAACCACCGTTTCAGGTTCAATGAAAGGAAAGCCGGTCGGTGTTGAATATATCGGTAGTGATTATAAAGCGATTACGTTAAGCTTCCCTTTATACTATATGGATTCGGACCAGGCAAAGACATTTTTAAATTACGTGCTTACAAATAAGTTTAATGAACTGACTGATGTTGAAGATAAAAATGATGAAAAAGTGCCGCAGCAATTTTATTTATCTCAGAATTACCCAAATCCTTTTAACCCAACAACTACAATAGAATATACAATTCCAACCTCACCCTTTAATCCCTCTCCTTACCAAGGAGAGGGAAACAGGGAGAGGTTAATAACCTTAAAGGTATTTGACATCCTTGGAAGAGAAGTAGCTACTTTGGTTAATGAGGAGAAACCGGCAGGAAATTATAAAGTTGTATTTTCCGCCAAAGGCGGATCCGCCTCTGGTGGAAATGCTGCTAATCTTCCCAGCGGCGTATACTTTTACAGGTTAACGGCCGGCAACCTGGTGGAAACAAAAAGTATGATGCTATTAAAATAGTGGTAGTATGTTATATACAGTCTATATCTAAATCTCGGAAGAAAAAAATTGAAAAAAATCGTCAAGTAGTTTTCTGCTTGACGAACAGAAATATTTTTTCCCTTTGCATCATATCATTTTTTTTTTATACATTGAACCCAGGAAAATTAAGGTTGTTTCTAAAATTATTTTGTTAAGCGAGCGGGGTTCTTATGAAATATATTGGATTTCTTTTTTCCCACTTCTTTTTTCTCTCTGTTAAAAGTAAATAGCATAAAATTTATACTCAGGGGTTATTATGCAAAAAGCATTTGCGGTAATTGCACTTTTTATTTTTTTAATTAATCTGTCCTGTAAAAAAAATCCTGTTGAGCCAAATGATAAGTTGAACAACAGAAATTACATCTGGAAAATTGATACACTAAAAATTAATGAAGGAATAGCATTACCTTCATTTATGTGGGGAACAGATCCAGACAATCTATGGGCTGTTGGGTATGCATTTTCGAATAAATATTGTATTTGGTATTATAACGGTGTAAAATGGAACAATTATCAACCGGATAAATATGTAGATCCCTGGGGAATTTATGGATTTGCTAAAAATGATATATGGATGGGAAGTTCTGATGGTTTTATCAGGCATTATAACGAAATTAAATGGTCAAGATTTTTTGACGTAAAAATTCCTGGCTTTGCAGCATTTGTTACTCAGGGAATTAGCGGAAGTGCTCCTGACGATATTTTTGCTGTCGGATATGCTGATACCATAGATGGTCATTCTTACAAGCCCATTATTGCACATTATGATGGAACTCAATGGCGTTTAATAGATACTCCACTAAGGAAAGAATCCTTTGCTCAAATATTTTATATCAAAGATGAAAATAAATATTTATTAAAATCGTGGATTTTTAACTCTCCTGAACAGATGATTTACTTGTTTGATGGACAAAAATTAGAAAAAATCTTTACTGTTCCTGCAGCAGATTTATGTATAGGTAGTATTGGAGAAAATGTTTATATAACCTCAGATTCTAAAATATATAAATATAATGAGGGCACTCTTACATTTTTCAAAGCATTTCCAGATTCGCAATTTGTTGGGAGAGTATGGGGAAGGAACGAAAATGATTTCTTTTGTCTTAACGTAGAGGGTATTGGGCATTACAATGGGTCAAACCTAATAACAATATTTAAAAAAGCTAATAATGATTGGACACTAAATGAAGCAATAGTATTCGAAAAAGAAGTCTTTTTTATTTGGGATGAAAGTATGCAACATAAAACAGTCATAGTTCATGGGAAATTAAAATAAATTATCATTGGTTATAAAACTCCAACTTCAACAAGGATACTTTAGGAAATTAAAATCGCCAGTGAGAATTCTCACTGATTAAGAATATGGACAGATAATTTGGTATTAAAAATACACTCCCGACAGGAAGAAACTCCTGTCGGGACAAGAAACTTTTCAAAATTACTTCAAGCTTTCAACAAGATTGATAAGTAGTCCGGCTTTTTCTTCCGTTGCTTTGTTTTCATTTTCAAGCTGCTTAACAAATTTATTTCCTTCAAATGAACCGCGGACAGCCTCAAAATCTTTGTCTCTTTCTTCTGCTGTTCCGTCAATTCCGAATCCTATTTTACTGAACAGATCAAACTCGCGCTGCGCATCTTTTGCTATCATATGATTAAGCTTAACGGAATTTTCTTTCCACTCCTTTATGATGTGAATAAAATCTTCCTTTGTCAGTTCATATATCTTTTTACTCAATCTGCTTTCAATCAAATCTGTGCACCAGCCCCATTCGGCTTCATCATAATTTTTGTGGATAAGACTTAAGGTTGATTGCAGCTTTTCAATATCATTTATCTTTCCATCGGCAATTTCATCAATAAGGTTTTGAACAGTTGAAGACGGAGCAAGCAATCCGCATACATCAATCCATTCAGACTTATCTTCAGGTTTTACTTCTGCAAGTTTTGTTTTCAGCTCATCAAGTTTAGCATTGGCTGAAACATCTTTAAGCTTGTTAATAAGGCATTTGCCAAGAAATATTTTAACTCCCATTTCATAATATTTTGTACTTGTCTTTAGCATCAAACGGTTAATGTGCATTCCGTTTGTTGTTATATATTCGCGTTCCTTGGATGCAGTTTCATATAAATTCTGAAGGATCTTATTTCCCTTAACCATTTTACCAACAGTGTACGGACTGAACAAATCGAAGTTTATAAGGTCAAGTTTAATTGGATCTTTTCTTCTGTCGCGGGCAGGCCATTTTTCGCTGTCGCGCTTTGTACCAACTGTTAATAAGTTCATTGCAGGAGTTAAAACAGTTTTACCGCTCTCTTCATTTAAATAAGAGAAAGGAAAATTTGAAGCATCAAAGTTTGTGTAATGTTTACCTATAACTGCAGAGAAGGCTCCCACCCTGCTTTCCCACAGCATATAGCTGAATGATCCGGTTTTTGAACCACGCTCTAAAATTCCCTGGTGCAGCGGACCAAGTTTGTACATATGATTACTTTGGTTTGTACCGCTGCCGGCGTTAAAGAATGAAAACAATCCTGCAATAAGCAAAGTAGATTTATGATGCGTTACCATATAAGGTCCTGCAAACAATGAAACCGCCTCACCATGAAACCCTTCACAGTTTGCAAAGAATGCAGAGTTTTCTGCGGAATATTGTTTGCCCATTTGAACGCCCTGACCAACAAAGCATTTATCGAGCAGTGCAAAGTTGTCTATCTTTGTTCCTGTATGAATGATAAAATTTATTGCTGTAACACCGTTGCCCACATAAGTAGCTGCTTCGGCTTTGCTTACTATTGTTCCGTTTTCAAGTTTTGCTGCACCGGCTATAGTTGCAAACGCACCAATGTTTACATTTGTAATTGTGTTACAATTCTGAAGCTGGCATCCTTCACCAATCTTACCAATTGCAGAAGTTTTTGAAGCGGCAAATTCATCAATCATTTTTTCAAGCTGTTCAATCAGGTTTTTGTTATGCCTGTACATCACCATCAGGTAAGCAACCTGTGAAGAAAGTTCTTCGAATATCTTTAAATTTCTCCCACCGCCTTCGTTTAATATTTCAAGTTCAACTCCGTTTCCAAAAGATGATTTACCGTTTACCACTACTGACTGAACATTTTCAATAACGGCATCTTTTTCAATTTCATAATTAGCTATAGAACTCACATTGGAAATGTAAACATCATTCCCAACAGTGCAATTGTGTAGTGATGAATTGTAAATGCCGCTGGGTATTTCGATGCCGCCGGGCAAGTGAATTGTTTTTTCAAATGAACCTAATTTAATTTCTCCGCCAAAGAGAACGTTTTTAATATTAGCGGGAATAAAATTTTCTGTAACGTTTACTTTCGACCAATCGCTGCATGTACAACCCTGGTTTTTCAGTGAGGAAATTTCCGGTTCCGAAATGTTTCTGTAGTTCATTACTTATTTCCTTTTTGATGATTTGCTGCTTTTAACCTTACTAAATGAAGAAACCCCCAAAAGAAGTTTTTGATTTTCAATTTCTTTTATCAATTCCTGTTCTGATGGAAGGTATAATTTGTATACGGAAGCGAAAATTCTTTTGCTTCCTTTAAGGATTGAATACTTAACGATGGTTTCATTCTTTTCAGTGCAAAGGATAATTCCAATTGTTGGGTTATCTGAAGATTGCCTGATGTTCTTCTCGAAGCACCTTACATAAAAATCCATCTGGCCGATATCCTGGTGTGTAAGCTTGCCAACTTTCAAATCGAATAGTACAAAGCATTTTGTAAAGTAATTATAAAATACAAGATCAATAAAAAAGTGATCGTCTTCTGCGGCTATATGTTTTTGTCTGCTTACAAAGCTAAAACCCTTTCCAAGCTCAAGAAGAAAATCCTGCAGCTTTAGAAGAAGAGAATTTTCGAGATCCTTCTCAAGGTGTGCAGAGTTTGGATTCAGTCCAATAAACTCAGGCACGTAAGGGTCTTTGATAATATCTTCAGGTTTAAAGACTTCGTTTCTTTTTTGAGATTCTTTTTTAACGATCGATTTATTTTTGCTCGTAAGAATTCTTTCGAAGTAGAATGAATTGATTTGCCTTTCTAATTGACGAGTAGACCAGCCGCATTCAATACTTTCATTAAGATAAAATTTTCTTGCCACATCTTTTTCAACCCGTATTGAAAACCTGTAGTGTGTCCACGTTAATTCGCTACGCAGTGCGTAGCTATTTGAAAACGTGAGATAAAACTGTCTGATATTTTTAACATTAGCTATGGAAAATCCTTTCCCGAAATCTTCGGTTAATCGCCCAGATAGCTCAATAATTAGATGTTCGCCATAACCAGCTTTCTTTTTCCCGGATTGTTCTTCTTCAACAATTATTTTACCAATTTGCCAGTAAGCCTGTACCATGGCAAAGTTTACTGCCCGGTAAGCATTAGATCTTGCTTTTTCTAAAATGCTTTTTACTTCAATGTAAATATTTTTGGAAAGAGCTTTCATGAAACCATCTCCTGTTTTGTCAGAAGTCCGGCAGATTTTCTATTGCTTCCTTTTCAATCTGTTTAAAATATTTTACTGTTCCCATCTTCAGTTCGTCTGTAGCCTCTTCGTCGCAAACAATAATTCCTTTCTTATGCAATTGAAGGGCTGAGATATTCCACATATGGTTTACACCACTTTCAACGGCCATCTGTAAAGCTCGTGCTTTTGAGTGTCCGCTTACTAATACAAGCACTTCGTCCGCTTCCATAACAGTTCCAATTCCGACCGTTAGAGCAAGTTTAGGTACCTTTGAAATATCATTGTTGAAAAATTTTGAGTTGGCAACAATATTCTCATGAGTAAGTGTTTTTACTCTTGTCCGTGATGATAATGAAGAGCCCGGTTCATTGAATGCAATATGTCCGTCTGGTCCAATACCGCAGAAAAATAAATTTATTCCTCCGGCATTCTTAATTTTTTCTTCATAGTCAAAGCATTCCTTTTCAAGATCTGCCGCATTACCATCAAGAAAATTTATGTTCTCTCTCGGAATATCGATATGGTTAAAGAGATTCTGGTACATAAAGAAATGGTAGCTGCCGGGGTTATCCGTAGGGCAGTTTACGTATTCGTCCATGTTAAATGTAATAACATTCTGAAATGAAACTCTTCCTTCACGATAAAGGCTTACGAGCTGGTCGAATGTTCCCCGCGGTGATGTACCTGACGGCAAACCAAGTACAAATGGTTTTTCGGGAGTTGGATTAAAGTCGTTAATTTTTTTGGCGATATAGTAAGCTGTCCAGTTGCTTAGAATTTGGTAGTTGTTGTGGATGATTATTCTCATGGTAGTACCTTTTTATTTTGAAAACTTTTTGCTTAGGCTGAGACTTAGGCGAAGGCTAAGACAAAGCCATGTTAACTATTATTTTCAATGGATTTTATTAATGAATCCAGTTCTTCTATTATTTTTTTACTTGTATCGATCAATTCATTATTTAGTTTTTCATCTTTAATAAAGTGTAAAGCGTAAGACGCAAGGCATTGACTGATTAGTTCGTAACTGCTTTCTCTGGAAATTTTATGGAAACGTGTCTTATCTTTTGGTTCAAATCTGCCGTAACCTTCTGCAATGTTGTGTGTAATTGAATTTGCGGACCGATGTATATCGGCGATCATTCCAAATATTTCTTCAGGAGGGAAATGTCTTGTGGCATTATAAACTTTCAATAATAAATCAAAAGCTAACTGCCATACATGCATTTTTGTAAAATCATGAAAACTCATTTTCGCACCCTGAGAAATCTTTTATTTGTTTTAATTTCCTCTAAGCCTTAGCCTTCTCTAAAGCATTATCTTCGAGTCCGCCACGTAGCATCCCTCGCCTTTATCAAGAACTATTAAAGGATTAATATCCAGTTCCTGAATCTGCGGGCATTCAACAGAAAGCTGGGAGATCCTTTGTATGCAAAGTTCAATGCTTTCAATGTCTCTTTCATTACGGTGTCTTGCTCCTGAAAGTAAAGGATAAGATTTTATTTCCTTAATCATATCGGAAATTGAATCTCCTGTAACGGGTGCAATTCTGAAACTAATGTCTTTGAATACCTCTACAAAGATTCCGCCTAAGCCGAACATTATTACTGGTCCAAAAGCAGGATCGCGTTTTAACCCGAGGATTACTTCTTCTCCGCCTTTAACCATTTTCTGAACGAAGATACCCTTTAAATGAGCTTCGGGATGAGTGCGTTTAATGTTTTCCAGTATATGACGGTAAGCATTCCCGGCGTCTTCACTGCTAATGATATTTAACCGAACGCCTCCGACATCAAATTTATGAACGATATCATCCGAAATAACTTTCATTACCACCGGGTATCCGATAGAGTCTGCAATCTTAACTGCTTCTTCTGCAGAATTTGCAAGACCACCCGGCAGCATTGGCAGATTATAAGCTTTAAGAACTTTCTCTGCTTCCTCTTCGGGAAGATAATTTCTGCCGGCAGCTTTTGCTTCATCAAGAATTTTTTGTGCAGTATAATTATCAACATCTTCAAACTGCTGAACACCAAGAATTCCAATTGCATTTCGCTCAAGCTGTTTTTTGAAACGGTAAACGCGTGCAAATGATTTACACATATCTTCAGGAACCTGGTAATGCGGAATACTTCTCCTCTGCAGAATATCAATTCCAACGGCAACATCTGCTTCGCCCATAAATGAAGCAAAGATTGGTTTTGTATACTGACTTGAAATGTTTGCTACTTCCTCTGCGATTGTCTTAATATCCGTCATAGATTGAGGAGTTAGTATAACCATTACCCCGTCAACATTGGGGTCTTTAAGTGACGATGTGAGTGCAATGTTGTATCTGTCTGCGCGTGCATCACCAATAACATCAACAGGATTTTTGATGTTGGCGGTTTTAGGCAGACTCATTTTAAATGCTTTGGTAGTTTCCTCAGAAAACTTTGCGAGCTGCAATCCTTCTTTAATTGCCTTGTCTGTAGTAAGAACTCCGGGTCCACCTGCATTAGTTATAATTGCTACTCTGTTACCGGCAGGTAATGGTTGGTAAGCAAAAGCAATTGCAAAGTTGAACATATCTTCGATAGTGTCACAGCGAATTATACCAGCCTGTGCAAAAGCAGCATCGCAGGCAGAATCACTTCCTGCCAATGAACCGGTATGTGAAGCCGCTGCTGAAGCTCCTTCACTTGTTCTCCCGGATTTTATTGCAAGCACAGGTTTGCCTGTTTCAGAAATTATTTCTTTAGCCACCTGCATTAAACCATGGGCATCACTTATCTCTTCAAGATAAATTAAAATTACTTTTGTCTTGGGATCATCTTTAAGGTAATAAAGAAGATCAATTTCATTTACATCTGCCTTGTTACCAAAGCTTACAAATTTAGAGAAGCCGATATGTTTCGCTCTTGCATAATCAAGAACTGCTGTACATAAAGCGCCGCTTTGAGAAATGAAGGCAATGTTTCCTTCATCGGGCATCTGTCTTGCGAATGATGCATTCATTCTGCATTTGGGGTCTGTATTAATAACGCCAAGGCAATTTGGGCCAATAAATGAAATGCCGTATTTATCTGCTATTGCTTTGATCTGTTTCTCGCGTTCAACCCCGGCTCCGCCAACTTCTTTAAAGCCGGCAGATATAATTATCATTGATTTGATTCCCTTCTGACCGCACTGCTCCATTGCCATATGACAAACAGAGCTTGGAAAAACGAGAACTGCCATATCAACTTCATCGGGAATATCGAGAACGTACTTATAAGCTTTTATTCCCGATATAAATCTTTCACCGGGTGCAACCGGATAGATTACTCCCTGGAAATCATCTTTTAAAATATTTACAAAAATATCACCGGGTACAGTACCTCTCACTTTGTTTGTGCCAACAACAGCAAGAGACTGAGGGTAAAAAATCCTGTCGATCTGATCTCTGGTTTTTCGTGGAGGCATAATCAAACCTTTGCGTCAATTAAAGATTTAATGTAATCAACAGCATCGGCAACGTTTTGTACTTCAAGGGATTTGTCTTCATCCATCTCAATATCAAATTCTTCTTCAAACCCGGCTATAAGCTGAAGGCTTTGCATTGAATCTGCTCCAAGGTCGAATATGAAATTTGCTCCGGGTGATATTGTTTCAACATTTTTTTTAAGAACCGCTGCAATAACTTTTTTTACTTTTGCTTCAACTTCTACTCGTTCCATTAAGCTACTCCTATTGATTTGATAAAAATGATGGGTATTTAGTTCGCGATATCTCGAAAAATTTTATTAAAGTCAAGACTGGTTTGAAATATTTTTATAAAAATTTTATTCCTTTCTGAATAAAAAATTTTTTGGTAGTTTCAAAAACAAAATATTTAATGTTGCGCAGATATGAATCAGTTATTTCAAAAAATCTCTTTGTTAATTGTACTTGTTCTTTTAACATTCAATAGTAGTTCTTCTCAAACATTGCCTAAGTTGTATATAAACGAATTTATGGCGTCCAATTCCAATTCATTTTATGATTATGATTTCGGCGAGTATTCAGATTGGATTGAAATTTATAATGCCGAGTCTTATTCGGTTGACCTAAACGGTTATTACCTTTCGGATAAAATATCGGAGCCGGCAAAATGGAAATTTACTTCAAGGTTTGTAATTCCTCCTCATCGTTATGTTATTGTGTGGGCAGATGAAAAAGATTCCGCCAATCATACAAATTTTAAACTATCAAAAGAGGAAGATGCCGTTATCTTATCAGATAATATGCTTCGCGAAGTTGACAAGATTGAATACAAGGATATGGAAGAAGATATTTCTTACGGAAGATTCCCAGATGGCAGCACATTATTCAATTATTTTGTTCTCCCAACTCCCGAAAGTAAAAATACCGATGGCTCATTGGAGATATTGTCCAAACCAAAATTTTCAATGAAGAGCGGTTTTTATACGGGGACGCAGTTTCTTGAATTAACAAGCGATAATCCATTGGCAACTATCAATTACACACTTGATGGCTCGGTTCCGACGGATACTTCATTGGTTTATTCACAACCGATCGAGTTGACTAAGACAACGGTAGTAAGAGCCATATCAACTAAAACAGACTGCATTTACAGTGATGTAAAAACAAACTCGTATTTCATAAATGAATCAACAACACTTCCGGTAGTTTCAATTGCGACGGATCCTAAAAACTTTTTTAATGATCAAACAGGAATTTATGTCGTTGGAACAAATGGAATAACCGGATACTGTAGCGATACAAAGAAAAACTGGAACCAGGATTGGGAAAGACCAATTAGTCTTGAGCTATTTGAAAATGACGGTTCGCGCGCATTCCAGATAGATGCCGGTGTAAAAATAGGCGGCGGCTGTACAAGAAAATATGATCAAAAACCTTTGGCTGTTTATGCAAGAAGCAAGTACGGCGACAGCAAGATTAAATATCAGATTTTTAAAGATAAACCAATCCAAAGTCTTAATAATATTTTATTAAGAAATACAGGGCAGGACTGGTACAGAACTTTAATTAGAGATGGTTTGATGCATAGTATTGTTAAGGGCAGAATGGATATTGATTTGCAGGCATACAGACCTTCGATAGTTTTTCTTAATGGTGAATACTGGGGAATTCATGACATACGGGAAAAACATAATGAGCATTATATAGAAGCGAACCATGGTATTGATGATGACAGTGTTGATCTGGTGGTTGGTAATGCAGAAGTGAAAGAGGGAAGTGCGGGTGACTATACTGCTTTAATTAATTATTTGAAGTCAAACAATGTCCAGTCATCTCCTGTATATGAATATGTGAAGACAAAGATTGATATTGACGAGTACATAAATTATTTCATTGCAGAAGTATTTTACGGTAACTACGACTGGCCGGCAAATAATATTAAATACTGGAAGCCGCAGACTGCCGGTGGTAAATGGCGCTGGATTCTGTTTGATACCGACCTTGGTTTTGGTGCTCATGGCTCAAGTCCGTATAATGCAAACAACCTTGAGATGTGTACATCACCTACGCCGACATATTATGCTAATCCGACATGGTCAACTTATCTTTTCCGGACAATGCTTACCAATGTTGAATTTCATAATGAATTTTCACAGAGGATGATGGCTCACTTAAATACCACATTTAAAACAGAGCGCTTGAAATATTTTATCGATAGCATTAAGACAATTGTTGAGTCAGAAATTCCAAGGCATAAACAAAGATGGGAAAAATCGCTTTCATTCTTTCCAACCTGGCAGGAAGGGCTTAATGTCTTATATGAATTTGCAGAAAAGAGAGCTCCTTATGTCATTAAATTCATGCGTGAAAGATTTGGTTTTTCAGGAGAAGCAAACCTTGCTTTGAATATTGAAGGAAAAGGAAAAGTATATTTCAACGGGGTTGAGTGCGACAACAATAATTTTTCCGGTTCATTCTTTAAAAATATTCCTTTAAAGTTAATCGCTGTTCCGGATTCAGGATATTCTTTCAGCGGATGGAGCGGTATAATAAATTCAACACAAGATACGACCGAAATTGTATTGACAAGCGATTCACAGCTTACAGCTTTATTTGAAGTTGCCACAGGAGTTGAAGAGGAAAACATTGTTAATACTTTTAAACTTGAACAGAATTATCCTAATCCGTTTAATCCAACAACCCAAATAAAATTTACATTACCAAATGTAGAGACGTCATATATGACGTCTCTACGAATATACAATATTCTTGGTAAAGAAATAGTAACCTTGATAAACAAGGAATTATCTGCAGGCACATATGATGTTGAATTTTCTGCCACCAGCGCAGGCAGCAATCTTTCAAGCGGAATATATTTTTATCAATTGCGCGCCGGAGATTTTGTTTCCACCAAAAAGATGTTGATGATTAAATGATCCAAAGATCATTTAATCAGAAACCCCGTTTGCAGGATTGATGATAAAGTGAGAATAATGCTTTTATCAGAAATCCATTTATAAAAATCATTTTTCGCAGAGACGTTCCGCCAGAACGTCACTGTTGGTATTCAACCTGAATGTATCCTCATAGAACTGCAGAACTATTAATTTGTTTTTCGGTTTTAAAATTTCAACTTTAATAAAATTGTATTGAAATTAATACACTAAACTATTTTTTAGTTACGCCGATAATTCTATAGAACCAAAATGATTAACCATTCTGAATATCCTATACACCTAAAAAATTCTGAAATGGAAAGAGTGCTTATAAGCACAGTTTTATTAGTAAAAATTTGTTTTAATTAATTAGCAGGAGAAATAAACAGGAATAAGTCAATGAAAAAGTTAACCATAGATTCATTCATATCGGCAGCTGATGACTTTGAAAAAAGTCAGTACAAACTGCTTGGAGCATTAAAAGATTATTCATCATTGCTGCATAAGAACAAAGTATATCCCGCACTATCTGATCTTATTGAATTAGAAGAAATACTTGGCGGTATTGTTAAAGAAAGAGATCAGATGGAAAAAGTTTTTCCGACACTTGTTAACAATAAGATACTTATTAATAACAGTACCGGGAGTGAGGAGATTAACGTAACCCCGGGAAACATTGACCAGGTTTTTGAATTTATTAACTGGGCGTATCCCAAAATCCAGGAAGCGGTTAACGAAGGTAAGGCATTATATAGCTTTGTCAAAGAAAATCTTTTAATTGAAGAAATCGGCATTGTGCCGTTATATAAGAATGAAGGTTATTTTTTCATTACTAATCATAGCAATAACACTTTTAATATTTACAGATTCGAAATTCCTTTTATTGCTTACGAAAGCGACGAATGTCCTGCAATGAAGATAGAGCTTGTAAAATCATATGAAAATTATGAAGTAATAAGCGGTGATGATCACGATTTAAAAATCAGTCTTGCGAAAGGGAATAACAATCTTCCTAACCCGGCTGCATTTAAATTGGAGTGCGAACTTGATTTCCCGTTTGAAGAAACTATACTTCCGATTGCAAAAAGATTATTGGCAAAAAAATTAGCAGCATAGTACATCAAAAAATACAACCTCAAATAAAAGATTCCGCAGACTTTCCTTTTCAGGAAACAATTTGCGGAATCTTTTTTATTCAGTCTTTAATTAATCAGGTTGCCGTCCGTATCAATATATTTTAATTCGTAACCCAATTCTTTTATCGGTCCTTCTATTTTTGTTTTATCTCCTACAACAACCCAAATTAAATTATCAGGATGCAGAATTTTTTTTGCGGCTTTGGAAAGATCATCAAGGCTAAGGTTTTTAACTTTATCCACATATTTATCAAAGTAATTATCCGGCAGGTTATACATGATTAATTGAGAAAGTGAACCGCCGATAGCGCCCATTGTTTCCCACGAACCGGGCAACCTTAAAGTCTGATTAAGCTTTACCTTATTTAATTCATCTTCAGTAGGAGGATTATTTCCAATAATTCCGGTTAGCTCTTTGTAAATTTCCTGCATGGATTCTTTTGTTTTGTCAGATTGAATCAAAGCATAAACCATAAAAGGACGCTGAGCTTTGGTACCTGAAATCATTGAGCGTGAACCATATGACCAGTGTTTATTCTCCCGGAGATTCATATTAATTCTTGATGTAAATGAACCGCCTAAAAGATTATTCATGGATTGAATCTCAATATCATCGCCATCGGATACCGGTGAAGCAATATTACCGGCAAAAATAATTGATTGCGGCGCTTCCGGTTTATCTAGCAAATAAACTACCGGTTTATTATTCAGTTTTACATTTGCAATATTCTTTTTCGGAACATCACCGCTTTTCCAATCCTTAAATAATTTTTCTAATTTGGATTTTACTTCATCAAGTGAAATATCACCGACAACAACCAAAGTGGTGTTATTTGGTTTGAACCAGGTTTTATGGAAATCCTGGAGAGCTTTTACTGTTATATCATTTGTGGTTTTTTCGTAACCGGTTCCGCTGAATGGAATGCCATAAGCATGTTCCTTACCATAAAGTATAACCGGGAATACTCTCATTCCCATTGAAGCAGGGTTTACCTTTTCTCTTTGAATCTGTGCAATGTTATCCTTCTTTAATCTGTCCAGTTCTTTTTCCGGGAAAGAAGGATTCAATATTACATCTGCCCAAAGCTCAAGAGATTTATCTAAGTTTTGTTTTAACGATGAAAGATAAACATTGCATAAATCTAATGATGATGAAGTGCTTAACTGAGCGCCAAGCTTAAGCAAAGCTTCACTAATCTGAAGAGCATCTTTAGTCTTTGTTCCTTCGTCCATCATATTTAGAGTCATGTTTGCAACTCCCGGTGCAGCAAACTGATCGGCTGCGTAACCTGCATCAACAAGCAGAGAAAAATTTACGACAGGAATTGAAGGTACCTTTGATAACATTATCTTTAAACCATTTGAAAGAGTTGCTTTTTCTATTTTAGGAAATTTTGCGTCCGGAGGTGTAGTAGTTTCCGGGAGCTTGGTTCTATCTGCACTTTCTGTAGAAGCCTTAAACTGGGGATAAGGTTTAATCTCAATTATAAAATCTCCATCACTCAACCATTTAACAGCAGCATTTTGTAAATCTTTTGCTGTTGCATTCTTAACAATTTCAAGTGTTTTTTTATAGTAGTCAGGTGTTCCACCATATACTTCATTCTGTGCAAGGATATCTGACTTGCCGCCAAATCCGCCAATTCTCTCAATGCCTCTTACAAAATTTGCTATGTACTGAGTTTTAATTCGTTCAAGCTCACTTTCGGTAGGCCCGTCTTTAAGAAATTTAGCTAATTCCTCTTGAGCTGCTTTTTCAACTTTAGCAGGATCTTCACCTTGCTTAACCATAAGGTCAAAATAAAACTGACCGCCGATTTCACTTAAACCTGTGAAAGCGCCCGCATTGGTAGCAATCTGCTCATCATATACAAGTCGTTTATACAGTCTTGATGTTTTACCCTGTGAGAGAACATCACTCACTAGATCAAGATAAATTGCTTCGGTATTTCCCCATTCGGGTATGTTCCAGATTTTCATAATTCGTTCCTGCGGAACACGATCCTGAACAATCATTCTTTTTGAACCGCTCATCTTTGCAACGTTCGATTCATATTTTGAAATTGGAGGTCCGGGTGGAATATCCCCGAAATACTTTTTAACTTTTTCCAGAGCATCCTCTGCGGTTATATCACCTGCAACAACAAGAACGGCATTGTTAGGTCCATAATAAGTTTTAAACCATTCATGAACATCAGATAATTTTGCGGAATCGAGATCTTCCATTTCACCTATAACCGTCCATGAATACGGATGACCTTTAGGATAACAGTTAGCAGGAATTAAATCCCACGCAACAGAGTAGGGTTGATTCTGACCCTGCCGTTTTTCGTTCTGAACTACACCGCGTTGTTCATCAAGTTTATCCTGTGTAATTGCACCAATAAGATGACCCATCCTGTCGGATTCCATCCAAAGGGCAAGATCAACTGCTGAAGTAGGAACGTTCTGAAAGTAATTAGTTCTGTCTTCACTGGTAGTTCCATTCAGGTCTGTTGCACCAACTCTTTCCAGTGCCTGGAAATAATCGTTGTTATAATTTTCACTTCCGTTAAACATTAGATGTTCAAAGAGATGTGCGAAACCGGTTTTTCCAGCTTTTTCATTTTTAGAGCCCACGTGATACCAGATATTAACCGCTACAATCGGGGCTTTATGATCTTCGTGGACAATTAATGTCAGACCGTTGTCTAAAATGAATTTCTGAAAAGGTATTTCAATTTCATCAATTTTTTGTGCAAAGGTCGCCTTAAATGAGAAAATAAAAAGTACAAGAAAAATTCGGGAAAGCATTTTTTTCATAATCACTCCATAAATTTTACATTTATATTTAAGAAAAATATATCTAAAATACTTCTAAAAAAACAGGATTGCAGTGCCTTCTCTTGTCTGTCTAATATATCTATTAAAAGTACTTTAATAAAATGGTTATTACCTCAATACAAGGAAACAGAGAGGGATTGATTATAAAAATGAAAATACCCTATTCAAAAAATTCCTGCTTAAATTTATTTTCCGCTTTTGACTTTATTTTAGAGAAATGCCTCTACTGATTTAAATTCTGATGGAATAAATTTATACTATGCAGTTATGAAATATTTTAATAATTTCTCTTTTGATAAAATTGGGTTTATATATGAAATCTTTCTCAGGGAATCTAAGTAAAGAAGAACTTATTAAAGAACTGGATCAGCTTAGTGAAAAAGTAGAATCTTTAAAGGAAAGCGAGCTGAATTTAAGATTTGTTACTGATAATATAGATGATGTAATCTGGCGTTTTGATGTTAAAACACAAAAACTTATTTACATCACTCCTTCCATTCAAAAAATGCTTGGATTTTCTGATGATGAATTGATAAATGAAAGATATAAATCTATCATTCCCGGTGATATATTTTCCGAAAAAATGATTAGCCTTGCCGAAAGAGTAAAAGCTTATAACTCAGGTGATATATCTGTTAAAAAACGCATAACAGAATTTCAACAGACATCTAAAAACGGGGACATAGTTTGGATTGAGATGACAACTATCCTTATTCCGGATGAATCTGGAAAGGTAAGTGAATTGATAGGATTGTCAAGAGATATTACCAAAAGGAAAGGGATTGAGAACGATTTGGATACATATAAAACCATTATCGATTCCTCCTTTGAACAAACATCGGTTCCAATGATGCTATTTAAGGTGCCGGGCAATTCCCTTGTTATAATAAACACTGCTGCTAAAGAATTTTTCGGTATTAGTGAAGAAAAAGAATACCTGGGAGCAGCCTATGAAAAAATGGAGAGAACCTGGCAGGAATTTGACAGCGACGCGAATGCGCTAAACGCAAATAACAGACCGATCGCATTAGCATTTAAAGGTATTCAAACAAAGTGCAAAGAAATTTTCATTATCCGTAAAGACGGAATTAAAAAATGGTCGCTTGTAACAAGTGGTCCAATTTATAATAAGGCTGGTAAGCTTATTGCTACATTCATGGTCTTTCCGGAAATAACCAAACTGAAAGAGATTGAAGAAAAACTTAGAAGAAACGCCGAGGAATTAAAAAATCTTAATAACAGCAAGGATAAATTTTTTTCAATACTGGCGCACGACCTCAGAAGTCCGTTCCAGGCTTTACTCGGAATTTCTGAAATTCTGTCCAACGATATCGAAAGTCTTACTCAGGCAGAAATCGTGAAATTTTCCGGAGAGCTTTATAAGGCTATAAAGAATCAGTATGAATTTCTTACACATATTCTTGAGTGGGCAAGAATCCAGACAAATAAAATTGAGTTTAATCCTTCCAGGGTAAATTTATATGAAACTGTTCTGAAAACTTTTAATCTTATGAAATATACTGCCGAAGGAAAGCAAATAACGCTTAATGCTAATGTTGATAAATCCCTGTTTGTTAAAGCAGATGAGAATATGCTCGTTTCAATTTTACAGAACTTAATTGGTAATGCTGTTAAGTTTAGTAGGAACTCTGGCAGTATAAATGTTTATGGAACACGTGTAAATAATTATTACGAATTATCCGTAAGCGATAACGGTGTTGGTATTGATGAAGAATCGCTTGGCAGGCTTTTTAATTTTGACACTATGTTTTCCAAAAAAGGAACAGCCGGCGAAAAAGGATCGGGATTAGGTCTTCTTATCTGTAAAGAGATGATTGAAAAGCATGGCGGTAAAATCTGGGTGCAAAGCAAAATGGGGTACGGTACAAAATTTACATTCTCCTTGCCTGTAAGCGGATCTTTATAAAATAAAGTTTATTGTTTATATTGATTTCAAAAAGATAAACAGGATGAAAACTTTAATCCCAAAATCAGAAGCAAGAAAAGTAGTTCTCGAGCGCAAAAAAAATCTTTCGGAATCTGAAGTCACGCAAAAGACCGATCTTATAGTTCAGCGCCTTTTAAATACGGATGATTTTATTCATGCTAAAACAATCCACTGTTATTTGCCAACCAGGCAAAATGAAGTGAACACGAAAAAGATAATTAATCTTGCGCAAAGTTTAGGTAAACAGATTTATCTTCCCAAGCTTAACAAAACCACAAAGGCAGTAAGGAAAGCTCTCTTTACCGGCTGGGATAACCTGATAAAGAACAGCGAGGGTTACCTTGAACCTGCAATGGGATATGAAGATGACCTTTCCGATATTGATTTATTTTTTGTACCTGCTATGGCTGTTTCAATTATTGGCCAGAGAGTTGGTTCGGGTGACGGGTATTATGATTCTTTGCTGAAAAATACTTTCGCAGTTAAATATGTTCCGGCATTTGAATTTCAGATTTTTGAAAATATTGAAACAGAGCAAAATGAAATAAGGATTGATAAAATAATTACAGAAAGAAGAATCATTAATACGCGCGAAATTAACAAATTCAGTTTTTCAAATTAACCACATCAGGATCATTTAACTTAAAGCCTTCAGATGAACGATCAGAACAATTACAATAATGAAAATTATTCTGAAAAACCGGACTGGAATATACCCGAACCGCCACAGCAGAAAAAGAAATTAACAAGGTCTGCCAGCGACCAGATATTTTTAGGACTTTGCGGAGGATTGGGTTCCTATTTTAGTGTAAGTCCTTATATATTCAGAATATTATTTGTTGTAAGCTTATTGCTCGGAAGCTGGGGAATGTTATTGTACATTATCATTTCAGTTATTACTCCGGTTGAAAGAGAGAATAATTTTGAAAATTCGCCGGTGACTAAAAATATACATAAAGGTAAGTTGTTTGGGTTTATGCTGGTTATCCTTGGTTTGTTTCTTTTTTTAGATAATCTGAATTTGTCCGGGCACTTCAACCTGCTTGGGTTCCGGCAGCAATATATATTTCCTCTCCTGATAGTTCTATGTCTTATTTATCTCGTCCTTAATTCACATATTGATCTTCAGAATACTGACAGTTCTGAAAAACTTTCACTCTCTTCAGATGACAAACTGCTTACCGGAGTATGCGGAGGACTAGCGGATTATTTAAATATAAGCTCTTTCTTAACAAGGAGTATATTTTTAACTTTCATTTTATTAACAGTTGGTTCAGGCATTATAATTTATTGGATACTTCTCCTGTTGCTGAAAAAAAGAAAGGGCAACGTTAATGCAGCCTAAACAAAGTTTTAAAGTTATTCAAACAACTGTCATTGTATTTTCGCTTGCATATATTTTAAATCTTATTGGTTTTATTGATGCGGATAGCTCGACGCTGATTTCATACGGATTGTTGTTCTATGGAGTAATATCGGTTTACTTATCAATTGGAACCGAACAAAAAGGATTCCTGTTTTTTAATGCAATGGTATTTATGACGGGTGTTATCTTTTTCCTGACCGATAATTTTGTTTTTATAAATCCTGTTTCGCTTCTAATTCCGGCAGTTTACTTTATATTTAGCGCAGGCCTTATAGTTTTATTTTTGGATAATTACCCGGAAAAAATATTCCTATTTACTGCGGGCTCTTCATTTTTAATGGGTTTAATAATTATCCTGTTGTACGGTAATTATGATTTCAGAGTATTGCTTCAGGGGGTTAGTGATTTCATACTTAAATTTTACCCGCTTGCAATTATTCTGTCAGGATTATTTCTTTTCTTCAGAAGAACAGAAATCAATTTTCCCGAAAACAAGTAAACTTACCTCGTTCTTCTTTGCTGAATTGTAGTAGATAAATATTCTGTTCCTTTTGGTTGTTTAGCTTCTTTACTTTCTTCCAAAGTTAACACAACAGAATTAATCTCTGCCGGGTTAATATCCGGGATTTCACTTAACGGAATGTACTCAACATCTTTCTTTGGAATAAATGAGCCTAAAGATAATGCCGTATCTTTTACGTTAACCCACAGATGGTAGAACATTTTGTCGTTTGAGTGAGGCATGTTATATAATTGAATCAATCCTTCGTGTGCAGAAAAATCAATTATTAGTTTTCCAAATCCGGTTGGGTTGCCAATTGTACCATTCAGGTTAAGGTTCCAGACATCTTTTGAGCTGAGAAGGGAAAGAATTCTTTGTACTTTATTAAGTCTTATTAATTCCTGGTTTAGACCATCAACCTCACTTCTTAAAGAAATAATTTCCTTTTGTGATTTGTCATTTTCCTGGGTGAAGTAGAAAAAGATAAACGCAGCAGCAACAAGAGAAAGAATTAATACAATGGTAGTAAAAATAATAACGCCGGTATTACTCTGCTTACCTTTATATTCGGCAATATGAACATCCTGCGGATACTGGAAAGGTTGTTTGATTTTATTATCGTCTTTAGGAAGTTCTTGATGTAAATCCTGTGTACTTTCAGCTTCTTCTTTCTCTCGTAATTCCTGAAACTGAATCTCATCAATTAAAGCTTTTTCATAGCTTTTATCTTCAGTTTCTTCTATCGGTTCGCTGATAGCCTCGGTTTCATAATAGGAATCAAGCTCAATATCATTTACGGAATTAATGTTTTCGTTATCCTGTTCTTTTTCCTCATTATCTGCCGGTTGAACTTCTGTTACATATTCCAACGTGGCCGGATAATTATTTTCTTCTAATAATTCGTTTTCAAATTCCGGATTACTCTCTTCTTTTAATTCAAAATCGGTTTCATGGTAAACTTCTTCTTCAACAATATTTTCAGGCAGGGATTCTTCTTCATTCAAGAATTCTTCAACAGGTGGCTCCACAGGCTCTTCATAAACAGGTATGCTTTCATCTTCTTCCGGTTTTTCCACGCTTAGTATTTCCGATTTATACTTACGTAATTTTTTTGCAATTTCATCTTTAACATAAGTGCCCGGTTTTTCGGGTTCTAATATTGCCGGTAAAAAGCTTATAACATTCTGCAATTCGCCAAGTTCAATCTTGTCTATGTTCAGGTATTTGAATTTCTCTACAAAGATTTTCATTTCATCATAATCTAAGCAGCCCGCAGTGTATGCGTACATTAACTCGTTAAATTTTAATTCTTCCATACTCTTATTCTTTTTCTTTAATTAAATTTTCTTTCAGGTTATTTAAAGCGATTTTTACTTTACCCTTAACCGTTGATAAGGGGATCTTTAATTTATCCGCAATTGCACTTTGAGTGTAACCTTCATAGTATGCAAGATGAATTACGTATTTCTGTGCATCAGTTAGTTTCGAAAGAGTTTTTTCAACATTACCTTTAATCTGAAACGCCGTTGAAATATCTACGCTATCAATTTTGGGTGATAGCCTTGGAATAATAAAAATGTCCTCATATTCATTATCGTATGGAGTTGTAACAGGATTCGGAATTCTTGTCCGGCGTAAATAATCTACAGCTTTATTCCTTGAAATTGTTACTAACCAGGAATAGACATTGTTAATGCCGGGATCGAACTCGGATTTTCTTTTCCAGATTAACTCAAACACATCAACTAAAATTTCTTCGGCAATCTTTTCTTTGATAACAATTTTCTTGATGAGTGTATAAAGTAGTTCGGAATACCTGTCGTATAAAATTTCGAATGCTTTTGAATCGTTTTTGAGGACTTTCCGAAAAACCTCTAAATCGGTGAGAGAATCATATGTGTTCACAAATACCATCCTGAATGGTTTTAACTTTTGCAAAAGTAAAATTATGAAAAGTAAAAATCAAATTACCTTAAGACATACAGAGATAAGAAAAATGGAACGATAGTAATTTATCGTTCCATTCTAAAAGAAATTTTATAAATCGGCAACCAATTCAAACGCAACATCCAATGTACATTTTAAATATATATTGGTATTTGCAGGAGTTACATTTTCCAGGTCTAATGAGCCGGTAAAAGTTTTGTTCGATGAACCATCAATGTAGTTATTAACTGCAGTCATCTCTGCCTGGGTTAAGGTTAACAGCATTGCTTTATTTTTATAATAGTCTGCCGGTTTTACATCATTGAACGTATGTGTAAATAACGTGTTTCCGTTTGCATCTTTCAGGGTTAATATCATATCTCCCTGCAAGGATGGAGTATCTATTGAATCGACAGTTACAGAAGCTGCAACAAAAGAAATATCTTTTATTTTATTCTTGTATTCTTCGTAAACATCCGAATCTTCAAGGCTGAACGAACTTGTCTGCGGTGTAATGTTATTTGTGTTTCCCTGGATTATAAAGCTGCGTTCAACAGAAAAATTCTGGACAAGCTCGTCAAATGCATCAAGAATGCAGCCGCTGTACAGCACACTTAATAAAATTGTTGCAACAAAAATATATTTATATCTTTTCATTTTTTTTCTCCTTAGAATTCAAAAGTTAATCCGGCAGAAGCCACGGACATGGCACCAAGGCTGTAGTCTGCATTAAGCACAAGAAAACCTAAAGAAAGAGCTCCGCCTACAGTTAATCTAACGGTATTATCACCTTCAACTTCCGCAGATATTTTTCTGTCGGTACGAACCAATGGATTTCCGCTTGCAGGATCACCTTTAATAGTATAATCAAATGTCAGCTTTGATGATTCATACTGTAAACCGCCGTAAGCTGTAAACATGCCAAAAGTTTTACTTGCCTGTGCACTAAAAGCAAGATGGCTGGAACTAATTAAATTTTCAACATCAAATTTGTTATACATAATCTGGACTGCAAAATCTAACGGAACGAGAGGAATGTACTGGCTAACGCTGTGCTTAACACCAATTCCGAAAAGAGTAATGCTTCTGTCCTCAACTTTAAGAGGTACATAGCGGACCAATAATTCTGTTCCCAGCAAACTAACAGTTGCCTGCGGATAAAATATCGGAAAGTTTGTTTCGTTGATTCCGTTGGGATAGGTTATCATTCCGTATGGCCCCGCGTATACACCGCCTTTATCGCCAAAGATTGTTGCTGTTTCTTCAACTCCGTTTGCCGACGAATAACCTTTGGGCAGGTTTGGCTTAAATGTTAATTGATCATCCGGAATAAAAATCATCATTGCACGAACACCAATTGAAAAGCCGAATAATGATGATACCTTAGCAGTATAAAATGTACCGGTATTCATCCCGATTCCAAATGCCGTTACAAGTGGTTTCCCGAAATTTTTAACCTCGTTTTCATCAAGGAAACTGAATTTATCATCTACCTGGGCAAATGAGATATTAAAGGCTAAAATTGATATGAGCAAAAGAGTAGAAAGTTTTTTCATATAAATACTCCTCTCAAATTTTTATTTCAGGTGCATATTAATATAATTTGGAGAAAAAAGAAAGTATTAAAATCACTTTTGAAGAAGGCTGAGGCTCCCTTCGACTCAGCCAGAGGCTGATAAATCCGCACAGGGTACGGGCGGAGTGGAAACTGGAAATTTGGAATTGGTTATTGAGAATTAAAAGACCACTGTCAATCGATGGCAATTCCATTGTCATAAAGTTGTCATTAGCTCGCTGCGCTTACGTCATTCAGTTGTAATTCGATGGTAATACAATTGTAACTCAGTTGTCAATTAATTGTCAGGTATTGTCATTAAGTTGATAGAGACAAAGGCTGAGAAAAAGCTGAAATTGAAAATTAGTAACTGCGAATTGGGAAATGGAAATCGAAGAATTGTGAAAGAAAAATTTTGCGATCTAAAAAAAATGTTAAAAATTATTACAACCCAATATATTTGAAGCCTAATAAACTGGTCTTCTCCGTTTCTCCCATTCTCCGATTCAGATTTATAGCCGAATCACTAATTCTGGCTGCTGCTATTCCCTTAGCCTTTACCTTATCATTTTAGTATATTTGCTATCCGTTTAAATAGAAAAAATGGACAAAGAATTATGACTTCAAACGAAATAAGACAACAATTTTTAGACTTTTTTAAGAATAAAGATCATAAGATAGTGCAATCATTTCCTGTTGTGCCCTTTGATGACCCGACTTTGCTTTTCACAAATGCTGGTATGAATCAATTTAAAGATGTTTTTCTTGGAACAGGAACAAGGAAATATAAACGTGCTGCAGATACCCAGAAATGCATACGTGTAAGCGGTAAACATAATGACCTGGAAGAAGTTGGTCATGATACTTATCATCATACTTTTTTTGAGATGCTCGGCAACTGGTCGTTTGGAGACTATTATAAAGCAGAAGCAATTGAATGGGCGTGGGAACTATTAACAAAAGTATGGAAACTTCCCAAAGAAAGATTGTGGGCAACAGTATACCGGACGGATGATGAAGCATATAACCTATGGAAGACAAAAACAGATATAAATCCAAACCACATTCTTCACTTTGATGAGAAGGATAATTTCTGGGAAATGGGCGATACCGGTCCATGCGGACCCTGCTCAGAAATTCATATAAATCTTACTGATGACTTTGATAATCCTAAATATGTTAATGCCGGTGTGCCCGAATGTATAGAAATCTGGAACCTTGTATTCATTCAATATAACCGTGATGCTGAAGGAACATTACATGAACTTCCTGCAAAACATGTTGATACAGGTATGGGCTTTGAAAGAATTTGTGCAGTTCTTCAGAAGAAATCTTCCAACTACGATACTGATGTTTTTGCTCCGATAATTGAAGCAATCTCTGCAATGTCAGGAGTGAAATATGATACCGAGGAAAATAAAATTCCGATGAGAGTAATTGCAGACCATTTAAGAATGCTTTCATTCTCAATTGCTGATGGCGCAATGCCGGGCAATGACGGAAGAGGATATGTTATAAGAAGAATATTAAGAAGGGCTGCCCGGTACGGCAGAAAACTTAATCTTGATAAACCGTTTATCTACCAGCTTGTGAAAGTTCTTGTGGAATTTATGGAAGATGTTTTCCCCGAACTGAAACACAAACAGGATCATATTGAAAAAGTTATTAAAGCGGAAGAAGAAAGTTTTAATATTACACTTGACAGAGGTATAGAATTATTTGAAAAGATTGCTGCCAAAGTTGAAGCCGAACAGAAAAAAATTATTACCGGCGAAGATGTTTTTCTTTTATATGATACCTATGGATTCCCGGTTGACCTTACAAATGTTCTTGCTAGAGAAAGAAATCTTTCGATTGATGAAGTACGTTTTAATGAGTTAATGGATGAACAAAAGAATAGATCCAGAACGAGAAGTAAGTTTGAAGTATTACAAACGGTTCTTGATTATGCTGTGCCTGATTTTGAAAAGTTTGAAACAAAGTTTATTGGCTATGAAAAGACAATAATGAGGCACAAAGTAAATAAGAGTCTAAGATTTGGTACTTTGATTTTATTTGATGAGACGCCCTTTTATGCTGAATCAGGAGGACAGTTAGGTGATACTGGTTATATCATTTTAGAGGATAATCTGAAAATAAAAATTATAAACACTAGGTGGTTAAATGGTAGAATTGTTCATGAAATAGAAGAAGTCTATGACGAACTATACCCTGGAACATTAATTCCATTTACTACTCCTTTTATTGTTGAAGTTGATGAAATGCGCCGCTGGGACATTATGCGGAATCACTCTGCAACGCATTTGCTTCATGCAGCATTAAGAAAGGTACTTGGTAATCATGTTCACCAGGCTGGTTCTTACGTTGGACCGGACAGGCTTCGCTTTGACTTTTCTCATTATGCAAGAGTAAGTGACGAAGAAATTCAGCAGATTGAAACAATTGTAAATGATAAGATTAGAGAAGCCATAAATCTTAATCACTACCGCTCTATTCCTTTGGAAGAGGCAAAGAAGATGGGTGCGCTCATGTTCTTTGAGGATAAATATGGTGAAAGAGTTAATGTTGTTAAATTTGAAGATTTCAGCACTGAATTCTGCGGCGGCACGCATGTTAAAAATACTGCACAAATCGGCTTGCTTAAAATTGTAAATGAATCATCCATTGCTAGCGGCATTAGAAGAATTGAAGCCGTAACCGGAAGAGGTGTTGAACAATTAATAAAAGCGCAGCAGGACGAACTTAAAAATGCCGAGCAAAAATACAACGAGCTTCTTGATGAGAAGAAGAAAGTTGAAAAGCAGCTTTACGAAATACATTTCCAGGTTAAGCTTGATGCCGTGAGTGATATTTTATCTGAACCAATGGATGAATACGGAGTAAAAATTTACAAGGGCAGAGTTGAAGCTTCAAACATGGATGAGTTAAAAGCTTTTGGTGACGAACTGCGCAGCAAGATGAAAGAAGGTGTCGGCGTTTTATTTTCTGTTATTGAGGATAAAGTTGGTATTGTTTGCGTTGTAACGGATAAGCTTATTAAAGAAAAGAAAATGTCTGCAGGTAAAATTGTTGGCGAGATTGCAAAGCTTGTTAATGGTGGTGGTGGAGGGAAACCTCATCTTGCAACTGCCGGAGGAAAAGACGTAAGCAAGATTGAAGAAGCTTTAAGACAGGTTGAAGATATAGTTATTAAATATTTATAACTGGCAAAATTTCTAAGCTCAACCGCTTCGCCTCTGCCTTAGCCTTTTTATAGCGGCAGGACTTTTGTCCTTTTCTCTATGGAAATTGGGAGAATTATTTTGAGAATAATAATTTTGTTTGTGAATCCCCTACAGGGATTATTTATTTATGGGGGGTATGTTAGTTACAGTAATTTAACCTCTCCGAGGTTATGAAAGAGAAGGTTGTAGGGATTGAATTATTATTTGTAAAAACTCAAAGAGAAGTAATGGAGTACACTATAGCTTGTATTCCAGATGCGTGTTTGTAAAGTTTGTCTCTTGGAGTCAGGAGGAAACTTCTGACTGCACTATAATAGAATTTTAATCCAATGCTTGTGAGAGAGGTCAGAAGTGAGATGTAAAATGTTAAAAGAGAAACTATTGAATTACTACCAAGTTACTATCGAATGACAAGTGAATGACCACCGAATGACAAATAAATTACCACCGAATTACTACCAGCATTATATGTTGAATAACCAATAACCAATTTCAAATTACCAATTAAGTCGCTGTTCTTCTCCGCCTTAGTCTTCCCTAATACCATCCGTATTCATCAATAGCTTCAACAAAAGCTAAAATATTTTCCCATGGGACTTCAGGTTCAATCATATGAGAAGGAGATAAAAATAATCCGCCGCCTTTACCAACAATTTCAATCCGCTCTTTAATTTCTTTCTTCACACCTTGGGGAGTAGCAAACGGAAAAGTAGATTGAGTTCCTATCGTTCCCCAGAATGAAAGATAATTGCCATATTCTTTTTTAAGATAATCAGGATCAAGACATTCAGGCTGAACAGGATTAAGAACATCAATTCCAATTTCAATAAGGTCTGGAATGATTTCATAAAACTGCCCGTCGCAGTGATAAAAAATAATCTGATCGGGATTTACTTTTCTTATTTCATTTATTATTGCTGCAAGACCGGGTTTAAGCCATTGCCGCCACAAATCAGGGTGAAGCATCATTCCGCGCTGCGTTCCAACATCATCACCAAGGCAAACTACATCAGGATCAAGCTGAGTGAATAGGCGCGCCTGTTTAATTCTTTTCTCAACCATTCTATCAAGAAGTGTTTGTGCAAAATCATGGTTGGCAAGAAAATCCGTAAGAAGCAATTCCATGCTTCTCATTTCCCACGCAGTTTCAAAGATAGTGCAATCTACCATTGCAAGCGCAGCGCGTCCCTGTGCGTGCGTTTCTTCAATCTCTTTTTTAACGGATTCAAACCTGTACTCAGCATCAATATCCGGCAAAGGATAATCAAGCGCATCCTGTTTGGTGGAAAGATTTAACATAGGATAAATAAATCCTTCTAAGTGCGAATGCCATTTGTGTGTACGTGCAGTATGGTATCTTCCAACTCCCCATTCATCAATCTCAGTATCGGGAGGAATATTACCAAAGTATTTTGAATAATCATTCTGAAACTTAGTCGGACTAAGTCTAATCATTTTAGTGTCAGTCTTAAAATATTCATCAGGATTGGTTTGTCCCGTTCGCTCTTCAAACTCTTCAAGTTTAGGTTTTGTAAAGCCAAATGAAAAATCAAACGGAACGCGGTCAGGAATTTTTCTTTTTAAAGCTGTTTTAACTCTTTCGCGGCTTGTCATAATTTCTTTAATTTAATTCGCCCAAAGATAATCAAATTATTTTTTGTTTGATTATTTATTTAATTGACATGAAATAATCTGAGGATTAATTTAGAACAAACAATTCGTTTAGTAATATGAAAAATAAAATATTCCTTCTTACGATAATTCTTGTTTCAATTCTTTATTCCCAGCAAATGGTGGATTTTAAAACTCTTGTCGACTCGAATACGACAAAAGAAGAAAGACAAAAATTCAGGGAGCAAACAATAAATGAAACTATCAGAAAGAATTTGCTGCTCCTGTTAAATGATGCTAATGAAGCTAAATGGCAGGAAGCGTTTGAAGCAAGTGAGGTGATGCTTTACAAAGACGCCCTGATTTATAAATCCTTAAAGCAATCTTTGAGTGATTTTAAAAAAAGAAGTACTGGTTTTCTAAGAGCATCACTTGAAGCTGTCTATTGCTTATATCCAAAAGAATTCAGTAATGAAATTTTAAATATTGCCAGGACTACTGATAATGCAAAATTATTTGCAATGTCAGTTAATTATCTGGTACGCGCAATTTCTACGGAAAAACTTAAATCCGATCTTACAAAACTGATGAAGGCAAAATTTAATAACTGGAAGGAAAATCCAATTCTCTATATGCTGGATGTAAGATTATTTTCCAAACAAAAAACTCCTGCAATTTCTTTAACGGAAATATTAAGAAATACAGCACCGGGTGAATTGGTAATTTTCAGTCTGCAAAGAAAAAACCGGGATTATCAGGGTTTAGTGCTAATCCGAAAACCCGATGGTAATTTTGTGAGAGATGATTTCGGAAGAATATTTAATGTACCTCAGCTTGCCAGAGGAATTGCAAATCTTCCGGACTACATTACAGATGGTAACACACCACAAGGTATCTTATCTGTTCAAGGGATTGATACATCAAAGAGTGTTTTTATAGGAGCGACACCAAACATTCAATTAATACTACCGTTTGAAAATAAATTTGTAAAATACTTTCACACGACTGAAGAAGTAAAAGACACTAACTGGCTTGATAGTTATTCAAACTTATTGCCGCCAAAGTACAGAGACAATCCTTTGTTTTATGAAGCATATTACGCGGGTAAGGCCGGCAGAACTGAAATTATTTCTCACGGTACGACCATTGACCCGGAATTTTATTACGGGCAACCATATTATCCCAATACTCCAACTCTTGGCTGTTTATGTGCAAAAGAGATCTGGTCTGAAGCAGATGGAAAATGTCTTACGAGTGACCAGGCTGCTTTAATGAATGCATTTTACTCGGCAGGTAGTTCAAATGGCTATCTTATGGTTGTTGAATTAGATGACCAAAATAAGCCGGTTATATTTGATGAGGTATTGATTGATATTTTAAAATCAGAAAAGAAATAAAATGAGAATCCGCTTATAAATGCAATTCAATATTGCAACGGATATTTATCCGGGGCAGCATTCCTCATGCAACTTTTCCTGTAAGCCTTACGTCAAACATCATAGAAACAGAAAAAATAGAAACAGGAAAAAACAGGAAGGAAGAATATTATGAAAGCTATATATAAAACATTTTTGGTACTTATTACATCGGTAATTCTAAGTTCGTCAGTATTTGCTTCGGAACCAGTTAGTACAAAATCTATTCTTAGTGTTGCTACAATTGAAAATAATCTTATGAATGGATTATCATCAGATAACCTTGGTCTTCGTTTAAGTTCGGCCTATTATCTTGGTGAATATAAAAGTGAAAAAGCTGTTTTGCCGTTAATTAAAATGCTGCATTCTGAAAAAGAAGAAAGTGCGCGCATTCAGGCTGCTTTATCTCTTGTAAAAATCGGGAATGCCAAAGGAATTTTCATGGTCAAACAGGCGGCAAAATTTGATGATAGCCAGAGAGTAAGAAATCTTTGTAATAAATTTTATAGAGCATCGCAAAAAATTTAACATAACATATCTATCTCCTAAAGGCTACCATTCCAAAAGAGCGGTAGCCTTTTCTTTTTAAGTAAAATCCAAACTTTCCAGTACTTTCCCATATATCAGCCATATAAAATTAAATAATAAAATCAATCCGACATTGGGTCTAACTTTGGAAAATTTTACTCATTTCCGTATTTTTACACCGCACCCTTAGCTCAGTTGGTAGAGCAGTAGACTCTTAATCTATTGGTCGGGGGTTCGAGTCCCCCAGGGTGCACTGATTCCCTCTAGTTTAACCGTCTGCTAAGTTTAGCAGGCGGTTTTGCGTTTTAAATATATCGTTTTTAAGCTTTTTCACTTCTGAAATATCTCTAATTAATTTATTTCAATCACACAAACATATTATTATCTTTCGGCAACCTATAAAATAGTTTCAGGGAAAAATTATGGTTCGTACTATTACCTTCTCATTTTTCTTCATTCTTTTATCAATCACCTTAATTGCGCAGAGCAATTATGTTAGTATAAATAATCCGGGATTTGAAAAAATTTCTTCAGAAGGAATAGCCTCTGGCTGGCAATGTTCCGGTCCGGAGGTTTCAACTGATAAAATAAATTATGTTGATGGAAAAACAAGCATTGTAATCAATCATAAAGATTGGAAACAAACAGTGGTAATTTCTGATGAAGTGAATTTAATTGTTGGCCATATTTATAAACTGTCAGCTCATATTAAAACCGAATCTGCGGTTACCGATCTTTATGCTCAGTATCCAACACCAGTGGCTGCATCTGTTACAATGGAATCATTTCCGTTTACAAATAGTCCTCCTTCTGTTGGAGCCACAAAAGACTGGACTAAAGTTGAAATAAACTTTATAGCAACAAAATCAAAGGACAAAGTTTTGCTTCACTTTGGTTATAACGGAAATGCAAAAGGCAAAGCCTGGTTTGATGAAATTACTTTGGAAGAAGTAACGGATATCTCACAATTTATTCCGGTAGAAACTGTACGTTGGTTTGGGCATGCTTACAGGTATGAAGATAAAGGATGGATATTTGTTCATATTGAAGGAGAACCTTATAAACGCGGCTATCAATATGGTTATCTTCTTGCAGATGAAATTAAAATGTTTACAGAGAAACTGGCAATCAACTGGAATTCTGCTGACCCGGTTAGAATTTGGAATGAAAGCCGCTTTATGGTTGACGCAACGATGCTTAGAAAATATGATGATGAATATCTGAATGAGATGAAAGGAATTGCCGACGGTGCAACTAAGGCAGGAATTAAAATCTTCGACAGACCGATTGACTTTCTTGATATAGTATCCATTAACTCATCAGTCGATCTTGACTATATGAAAGATGCAATGAGAGTTACTCCTAATCCTTTAACTGGAAAAAGTTTTCTTGCAAACGAAGATGAATTAGAAGTAAAAGAAAGATTACATAAGTGCTCTTCATTTCTCGCGAATAATTCCGCAACAAAAGATGGGGGAATTGTATTTGGACAGCTTTTTATGTGGGGAGGCTATACCGGTTATCATTGGAATGTTTTTGTTGATGTTATTCCAACTGAAGGTAACAGGCTTGTATATCAGACTTTTCCGGGCGGAATTCATTCCGGCGCAGACTTTTATATTAATAGTGCAGGAATAATGCTTGGTGAAACTACTGTTCAGCAAACACCATATAACCCGGAAGGAACCCCGCAATCGAACAGAATAAGAAAAGCCGCACAGTACGCCAACAATATTGATGATGTTGAAAAAATTCTTACGACAAAGAATAACGGTATGTACACAAACGACTGGATGGTTGCCGATGTAAAGAAAAATGAAATAGGAATTCTTCTTCTTGGTACAAACAAATGGAAACTATGGCGCAGTTCAAACAAAGACTGGTATAACGGTGTGGAAGATTATTACTGGAGCGATAACAATGCAAAAGATCTTGAAGTAAGAAAAGAATATATTGCCAATCCTGACGATGCACCTTATGATTATCTCTTTCGCCCGGTTAACAGAGATATTTCTTTCCTGAACTTCTATAATCAGAATAAAGGAAAGATTGACCAGACCGCAACTTTCAATTTGTTTAACTCGTCTCCTGTAAACCGCCCGCATGCCTGCGATGGAAAAGTAACAACATCTGAAATGGCGGCGCGGCTTGTGTTCTTTGCTAATTACGGAAAGGTAACTTTGCGGGAACAGTTCATAAATGAAAACGGAAGAATGCCTGACTTACCGAACGCATACACGAAATTTTCTTTGGGATATGCTGCATTCAGTCCGATTTATATTACTGAAAAACTCAAGGAGATTAAGAGCAAAATTGTCAGAGATGAAACTCCGGTTGTGTTGAATAATAATTTTACGGAAGTGAAAGATTTATATTCAGTAGATAAAAAATCTCTCTGGAAAGGCACTGTTTATTCCGGTAAGGAAAGAGATGACTGGTTTGTAAGCAGCAGCGCAGCTTATTATAATTTTTTAAAACAAATTCCGGCTAAAGCTGATGATGCATATAATTATGTTCACGATGAGCTGACCGAACTTAATTACCGGCTGCAATATGTTATTTCAAGAGAAGGATCAATAGCGCCGTTAAATGCAAAACTGGTTTATGATAAATACAACAACTACCAGATTCCAAGAATAAGAGGAACCTACCTGCTGCATCAATTAAGATTATTGCTTGGTAATAAAATTTTTGCGGACGTAATGAATAAAATTCATACTGACTTCAGAGAAAAGAATATAACCACTGAAAATTTTATTGAAGCTGCGGAAAAAATATCCGGCAAAAACCTGAAAGAGTTTGTTATGCAATGGCTTGAAAGGGAAGATACCCCTTCAATTACATTTAATTCATCTGTTGAGAAATCAGGCGATAAATGGAATCTGAAACTGGAGATTGATCAGAATGGGAAACCATATCATTTCTTAACAACCGTTGCAATTGATCTTGAAAAAGAAAGACTGATAAATACTATTGAGGTGAGTGAGAAGGAACAGACTATTGAAATTCAATTAAATGAAAAGCCGGCCAAAGTTACATTCAATTATGGAAATGACATTCCGTTGGAAACAGAGAACTATTATACATATCAAAACTTTTTTGATGATTTTGAAAATGCGGTAATTGTTTACGGAACAAACCAACAGATTGAAGCCAATCATACAATTGCGTTGCGTTACCAGAAAATGGTTGCGGACAGGTTTACAGAAGTGTTTCAACCAATAAAGAAAGACAGCGAGATTGATGAGAAAGAACTTGCAGAAAAAGATATTATTGTTCTTGGAGGAACTTCGGACAATAGTCTGTCGAATGTTTTGTGTGAAAAGTATGGAATAGAATGCGGTAAATATTTCTTTAGCTGGATGAATGACTTATATACTCAAAACGATGACGGTTTGTTTGTATGTTTTCCTAATCCTTTTAATAAGAAAAAAACTGTTTATATGTTTCTTGCAAACAGCGCACAGCAATTGTATCAGATGACAAAGAAACATCAGTCAATGCCGGCATGGGCTTTGTTCAAAGGTGATAAAATAATTAAGAGGGGTTATCACCAGGAGAAAAATTTCGTTGAACAATTGAGCGATAAGCTTTAACCTTTGGAAAAAATATGCGTAATAATATAATCATAATAATTCCTGTGTTATTCATTTTTATGGGATGTGCATCAATGAAAACAATAACAGAGCTTCACAAAGAGGCAGATAATTTACATAATGAAATTTTATCTGTTGATACTCACACTGACACTCCGATGAGATTGTACAAGAGCGACTTTAACCTGCGCGACAGACATAATTCAAAGGAAGATGGTAGCAGGTATGATCTTCCGAGAATGAAAGAAGGTGGGCTTGATGCTGCTTTCTTTGCGGCTTTTATTGGGCAGGGGGCAACGACAGATTCAGGTTATGCGGTTGCAAGGGAAACAGTGAACGGTATAATAGATTCAATTTATGCAAATGTTCAGGCAAATAATGATCTTGCAGAAATAGCTTTAACTGCAGACGATGCTTATAGTATTAAAAGTGAAGGAAAGAAAGCAATTTACATAGGAGTTGAAAATGGCTACGCAATCGGAAAAAATATTTCAGAGATAAATAAATATTATGAGAAAGGCGTCCGGTATATTACTCTTTGCCATACAAAGAATAATGATCTGTGTGATTCTTCTACCGATCCGGATTCTGCAAATGATAAAGGTCTGAGCGATCTTGGCAAAGAAGCCGTGATTGAAATGAATAAACTTGGAATGATGATAGACATCTCTCATGCCTCGGATAAATCATTTTATGATGTTCTGGAATTATCCCGCGCTCCTATTATTGCTTCGCATTCTTGCGCAAAGGCGTTGTGCAACCATGCCCGTAACCTTGATGATGAGATGCTTAAAAAACTTGCGGAGAAAGATGGAGTTATCCAGCTTTGTATCTTTAATGAATATATAAGAACGCCTAAACCAAACCCGGAAAGAGATTCTCTTATAAATGCACTTGAAGAAAAATATGACGATTACTATAACCTGACCCAGGAACAGAAGGATTCATATAGAAAAGAGAAAAAAGAAATTAATAAACTTTATCCGCCGGATCTTGCCACTGTTGTTGATGTTGTTAATCATATTGACCATATAGTAAAAATTGCGGGAATTGATTATGTAGGCATAGGTACCGACTTTGACGGCGGCGGCGGTGTTGATGGTTGCTATGATGTTAGTGAAATGAAAAATATAACTGTTGAATTGTTAAAACGCGGATATTCTGAAAAAGACATTGAGAAAATCTGGGGAGGAAATTTTTTGCGTGTATTCAGAGATGTAGAAGAATACGCTGCTGCTATGAAAAAGTAAAATCTGAAAATTAATAGCTCAAAAATATAATCAATATTAGGGATGATTTATGAAAACTTTAGATATAGGAAAAACAGGTTTGCAGGTGTCTCGTATTGCACTGGGTTGTATGCAACTTGGTAAAACCTGGAATGCCGAACCGCTTACCGAAGATACAATAAAAAATGCAGTTAACGTTATCCGCACTGCATTGGATGAAGGGATTAATTTCTTTGATCATGCAGATATTTATGCAAGGGGAAAATCTGAAGAGGTATTTTCAAATATATGGAAAGAGATTCCCAACCTGAGAAATAAAATTATTCTTCAATCAAAATGCGGAATAAGATTTCCTAATGATCCCGAGGAAGGCTTTCCTGGTAGATACGATTTCAGCTATGAACATATTACTAAATCCGTGGAAGGTATTCTGCGGAGATTGAAAACAGATTATCTTGATATTCTTTTATTGCACAGACCTGATCCGCTTGTTGAACCGGAAGAAGTTGCAAAAGCTTTTGATGATTTGCAAACTTCGGGTAAAGTCCGTTATTTTGGTTTAAGCAACCATACAGCTCCTCAGATTGAATACCTTAAAAAGTTTGTTACTCAGTCCATAATTGTAAATCAATTAGAGCTAAGTATTCTTCATTCGGATTTAATTGAAGAAGGAGTAACATTTAATCAGAAGCATCCGTCAAGAAGAATTAGTAATGTTGGAACAATTGAATATTGCAGGATGAACAATATTACAATTCAATCCTGGGCGCCTTTGGCAAAAGGAAAATTATTTGCAGAAAATCTTTCCGACGAAAAACTGAAAGCTGCAAGAGATATGGTTGCATCTATGGCTGATAAATATAACGTCAGTAATGAAGCAATTATGATCGCATGGATTCTGAGACACCCGGCAAAAATTCAACCGATAATCGGCACAACAAAAGCAGAAAGAGTAAAAGCATGCTGCCAGGCAGATAATATTGAATTATCAAGAGAAGATTGGTATAAACTGTACATTGCCGGAAGAGGTGAGCCGTTACCATAATGTTAAATAGTAATTGGAAATTGGTAAATGGTAATTGGAAATAAATTACTTAATCAGTCGGAAGCGCTTCTTTCCTTAATGAGGAAAAGAAGAACAGTTAGAGCGTTTAGCCGGAAAAAAATACCCAGACTTTTAGTTGAAAATTGTATTTCTATTGCAGCTTCTGCACCCAACGGCGCAAATATGCAACCCTGGACGTTTGTTTTAATTGAAGATACAAAATTGAAAAGAAAAATACGGAAAGAAGCTGAAGCCGTTGAAAAGCTTTTTTATAAAGAAAAAATTTCTGATGAATGGCGCCAGAAACTTAAACCTCTCAAAACAAATACTAAAAAGGAATTTTTAACGCAGGCTCCATGCTTAATTTGTATCTTTGCACAATCGTACGGTAAGGACAAGAAGGGAAGAATTATTAAGCATTATTACGTATCAGAATCTGTTGGTATTGCAACAGGATTCCTTATATACTCATTGCATCAGCTTGGAATTTCATCCCTTACTTATACTCCCGCACCAATGAATTTTCTTAATAAATTATTGAGTAGACCCGAAAATGAACGCCCATTTATGATTCTTGCAGCCGGGTATCCGCATAAAGATTATAAGTCTCCTAAACTGAGGAAAAAAGATTTGGATTCAATTCTCATCCGGAAATAATTTTAGGGCAAATTTATTTTTTTGTTACTAAATTAGCCTGCGATTAATTGAGGGTTAATCGTTACCTGGAGTTATGTTCCAGGTGAATTCCGGTTGTAATAAATATTATAAGGATTGTATGGTCTTAAGAAAACCATTTGTTTTATGGATAATTGCTTTCATAATAACCATCGCTTCGGCTTTTTATCAGCGTGTAACAGGCCCCACTTATGAAGTGAAGGATAAAATTAATATAGATGGAAAAGAAATTTCTTATATATTGGAAAGAAGTCATTCCACATCATCGGATTATAAAATTGAAATATATACGGGCGATAAAAATATCGGCGGTGAATTATACTGGAAACGTTATAAAACCAATGATGATTATACTAAAGTTGAAATGAAATATCATTCTGAAAATTTAAACGTTGCGCTTCCTGCACAACCTTCAGCCGGCAAACTTCAGTATGAAATTGTTTTGGTTAAAGGAGACAGAGTTTTTAACCTTACTGAAAAACCTGTTGTTATTCGATTTAAAGATGATGTGCCACTGGGAATAATTATTCCACATATAATTTTAATTTTCTGTGCAATGCTTTTTTCAACAAGAGCAGGACTTGAAGTATTTAACCATTCTCCAAGGTTTAAACTATTCTCTGCGTGGACATTGGTTTTTCTGATCTTAGGTGGAATGATATTCGGTCCTATTACACAACTGTATGCGTTTGGTGCATTGTGGACAGGCATTCCTTACGGATATGATCTTACTGATAATAAAACATTGATTGCATTAATCGGTTGGATATTAGCTGCTATAATGGTTTGGAAAAATAACAACTCTAAACGATGGATGATTTTTGCTGCCGTACTTATGTTTTTGGTATATTTAATTCCGCACAGCGTTCTTGGTTCTGAACTGGATTACAGTAAACTTGATAAAGAGAACAAGACCGAACAAAAAGTAGGTCCTTAATAAACATCTTGTTTCTTTTAAACCACTATTGGAGGTAAGCATGGTTTGCGAGTCCGAAAGAATTTCCAAAATGTTTGCTGATCTTTATGCGGGCAATCCCTGGATTGAAGTTACAATAACCGATACACTTAAAAATATTAAAGCGGAATCTGCCTATAAAAAACCTGCGGCGGGAATTAATTCAATCTGGGAAATTGTTAATCATTTAATTAGCTGGCGTACAACAATTCTTAAAAGACTGCAGGGCTCTACAATTCCTTCTCCTCCTAATAATTATTTCGAGCCTGTCAAGGATAAATCCCAGGAAGCATGGGAAGCTACTCTTGAAAGATTAAATAAAACTCAGACCGAATGGGTAGAGATGCTATCAAAACTATCTGAAGAAAAATATGATGAGTTTTATCCTAACTATGGTTATTCTGTTTGCGAGTTTGTAAACGGTATTATTCAACACGATGCATACCATCTTGGTCAGATTGTGCTGATTAAAAAACTGTTGTAAAAATTATTTACTCTGATATTTCTTTTGTATAAGTTATAGTCGGTTAAAACTTGCGGGAGGAGAATTTCCTGTGCGAATAATCCACAAGCTGTTTAAACTGAATATCCTTTTAATGTTTTTAGTATTCCCCTTATATAATTATATCTATTCCCAGCAGGGTTATTGGATACCTGCAGGGTTAGAGGATAATGCAATTAGTAAAATCTCAATTACTAATTCAGGTTATATTTTTGCAGCCACTTTAGATTCCGGATTATTTCTTTCTAAAGATGCCGGAAGTAATTGGGAAAATCTTTTTGCTGAACCTTCACGTACTACAACATTATTAATCGCTGATAAGTATTTCTTCGCAGGATGTGAATGGGTGGGTTTATACCGCTCATCAGATTTCGGGAAAACATTCGACTATCTCTTGCAGGAACTTCAATGGATTACTTCAATTTATCTGACATCGAAAAATGAAATTCTTATCGGTTTGCATGATGCCAGAACGTACGTGGGTGGTATGATTTATAAGTCAACTAATTTGGGAAATACCTGGATTATGTCTGACACCAGTCTGAGTAATTTATCTATAGAAGAATTTGCTGAAAATTCTAAAGGTAAAATATTGGCAATTAATGGGGGAGGAGGACTTATAATTGATGCACCCCCACCAAATACCTGGTTCTTTGATGGTGGGATTATTGAATCAACGGACAATGGAAGTACTTGGTTAAGAATTGGTTTAGATCTAATTGCATTATATGCTCTTGCTATTAATAAAGAAGATGAAATATTCGTTGGAACACATGACCATGGAATTTTGAAATCAACTGATGATGGTAAAACCTGGAAAGAAGTTAATGATGGGATTAGCACAGCTCAGGTAATTACTGTAACCGATTTGATAATAGATTCAGGAAATAATATTTATGCTGCCACTTATGACGGAATTTATTTATCAACAGATAATGGTGACACATGGAAGAGTTGGAATCCTGACCCATCTGTAAAATCAATTTATTGTCTTGCAATCGATTCGCTTGGTTATATCTATGCCGGAACGAATAAAGGAATTTATAAAAGTGTTGGTTCATCTACATCTGTACTAACTGGCAGGGAGAAATTTACTTCGTTTGAACTTCATCAGAATTATCCCAATCCTTTCAACTCCACAACGGCTGTTAAAATTAATATACCAGAAAAAGATTTTGTTGAAGTTGATGTTTATAATCCAATTGGAGAAAAAGTATCCACACTTGTTACCAAATTTCTTGAGAAGGGCACTTATGAATTTATCTGGAATTCGGGTAATGAACCTTCCGGCGTTTATTTTTACCGGTTAAAGGCAGGAGATTATAGTCAGTCACGGAAGATGATTCTCTTAAAATAATTTTTAGCTGAATTTCATTTTTCTTGACTTCCTCATCATTTATTATAGATTATAAAATAGTTTGTTATAAACGAGCTGTTCCATATTCGTATTTAATAATTTCAATTATAAAATAAATTGAATGAGGTGAATTATGCCGCCGGTAATTAATAATTCTCTTAAACTTCCTTCCGATCAATATTTCCCAACCAGCAATTCCAAGAGCGGGATCTGTCTTCATCATACTTGCGGCGGCACTGCCGCATCAACAATTGACTGGTGGAAACGCGATACTCAAATAGTCGGTACTGCATTCATTGTGGACCGTGATGGGACAATCTATGAAGCCTTCGATCCGAAAGGTTGGGCATACCAGTTCGGACTTAAATGGAAGGATCCTGACAGGATTAATTTTGAAAAGCGCTTTATCGGAATTGAAATTGCAAGCGAAGGTGGACTGATTGAGAAGAATAGTAATCTTTATTGTTTCAATACCGTTAGTCCAAGGACACTAAAGAAACGTGAGGAAGCATTTGATTATGGACAAGTCTACAGAGGCTACAGATACTTTGATAAATATGAACCGGAACAAATTGATTCGGTCATCCAGCTTGTAAACTATCTCTGCGATTCGTTCGGTATTGAAAGAAAAATACCTGTGAACTATATGAACTTTTACGGCGAACAGCTTAAAGACTTCAAAGGAGTGATTGGTCATGTAAATGTTAGATTGGATAAGAGCGACCCGCTGCCCGATAAACAATTCTGGCAAAGTGTAATTACAGGATGTAATCTTCAACTTGTTGATATTGCATCTCAGGCTTTTATGGTTGGGGCAACTCTTACTCAGGACCAGGTACAAAAATTATTTCAGGAAAATTTAATGCAGTTTAATAAAATGAATCGCGCCGCCGGAAATATGGTTAAAGGATTATTGTGGGAACTTCAGGATAGCGGCAGAAATACTTACATAAGATTGAAAGATGCAGTTGCAGACGGCCATGTGGTTTTTTATGAAATGGTTCAGGGAGATGAAAAATTAATTCCTGTTGCTGCCCAGTCGCTTGGGTTTAAGAGCTGGGAGAATAACAGGTTGGAGGTGTACAATGCTTAAATGGATTGTAGGAATTCTTGCGGTACTGTTTATCGGTAGCCTTGTTTCAAATTATATTTTCTGGGGAAAGTCCAAAGAGAAAATTGAGAAAGCGGAAAAAGACTTGGCCGATTACAAATCCAAGTACAATATGGTAATAAATAAGGGGGACAGCATTGAGGCGGTAATATCAGGATTAAAGAAACAGGAGACCGGATTTGTTAGGAAGATAGACAGCCTTGAAAATTTTGTTGAAGACCTGAAATCAGAAAACCAGAAACAGCAATTAAAAGTTGCAAATCTTTTTGAGCCGGATGAATTAGTTGATGAAATGAGATTTACATTTCCTGAATTAAAAACTTCACCAATAGGTATTGCGCGTGTACCACATCCTGAAACGGGTTTTATGATTCGTACTTTTCAGGTTCCGGTGCAGTTTGTTGCTACTTTTATTTCAGACCATAAAGAGGTTGAAAATTTTAAGAAACAGATTGCTGCCCTTGGTGAGGTGAATTTTACATATAAAAATTATGTGGCTTTAAAAGACTCAATAATTTTTCTTAAAGAACAGAAAGCCGAAGCCTATAAACAGGGACTTGAGTATGGCTTAAAACGTTACGAAGATTTGATGAAGGAATATGTAAGCACATTAAAGAATCCTCCTAAAATTGAATGGCCATCCGTCACATCAATTATTGCAGCAGGTGCGGCAGGTGTTGCGGCAGGAATCTTAATTAATAAGAAATGATGCTACCCGCTTCGCTTCGCGAGTCGAAGCGGGGATGCTGGATAATTGATGGAGAAAGGTTAACATCTTAAAAGAATTGGAGTATGGGAGAAACGGAGATTAAGCTCTGTGGTTCTCTGTGGTGCTCGGTGTACTCTGTGTAACGACTTAGAGTTGCAGATGGAAGCTAGATGCTTGATCCTTGATACTGGATACTCGATGCTGGCAGGAATTTTTATTTTTCAATTCAATAAATAATTGTTCGTAAAATAAAAGAGGAGTAAAATGAAAACATTAAAAGAAGGAATGAAAGGTCCTCAGGTTAAGAAACTTCAGCAGAAACTTGTAGAAGCTGGTTTTAATCCCGGAGAAATTGACGGAGAATTTGGTAACGGAACAGAGGCGGCAGTAATTAATTTTCAGAAAAGTATTGGATTGCTTGCGGATGGAATTGCTGGTCCAAAAACATTGCAGGCTCTCGGCTTAAAATTTACTGAAGAAATGCCAAACGCTTCATTGCAGGTTACAGTTGCTGTTGCAAGTAAGATTCTGTTTTTTGCGCCTTTGGATAACATTAAGAAATATCTTCCGCTTATTCTTACCGAATTGGAAAAAGAAGGTTTAAATGATAAGCAGTTTATATTAATGGCTCTCGCAACTATAAGAGCGGAGACTGAAAGCTGTGCACCTGTAAGCGAATACCTTTCACGCTACAACACTTCTCCCGGTGGAAAACCATTTGATCTTTATGATAACAGGAGAGACATTGGTAATCAAGGTCCGCCGGATGGAGAAAGTTTTAAAGGAAGAGGTTTTATTCAGCTTACAGGGCGAGCTAATTACCTGAAATATGGGAAAGCAATTGGCTTGGGTAAACAGCTTGTAGATAATCCCGATCTTGCTAATGACCCGGAAATTGCCGCAAGACTTCTTGTGAAATTTCTTAAAGATAAAGAGATGAAAATAAGAGAAGCTCTACTTGAAGATGATCTTAAAGCTGCGAGAAGGTTAGTAAACGGCGGCAGCCACGGTTTGGACCGGTTTACCGATTCATTTAAAACAGGAGATAAACTTTTAGCTTAGTAGTTTTTATTCAAGCTTAAGTTTGGCAATGAAATTATCAAGCGTATCCGTTCCGGTAATTTCAATTCTTGGTAAGGAAAGGAAGTTATCGTTGAAATTACATTTACGCATCTCGCAGGTTACGCTAAAAAGAAAACCTGCTGCGCCTGCAAGATGACTTACAATTTTATCAAAGTCTCCGTACGGATATGCCATTGAATAAATTGGTTTGCCTGATTTTTGCGAAAGAATTTCACGGGACTTTATCAACTCTAAAGCGGCATCAGTTGGAGATAATGCTGTTAGCATCGGGTGAGAATGACTGTGCGCTCCGAATTCAATTCCATTTTTAGATAACTCGGTAATGTCATTCCAGTTAAGGAGCTCAACCTCTTCTCCGTAATTACTATCCCAGCTATTGGTTTTTCCAATTTTATCCGTAACAATAAAAACGTACGCCTTAAAACCGAATTCCTTTAAAACAGGAAATGCATATTGCATGAAATCTTTATAACCATCATCAAAAGTCAGAATAACAGGCTTGCCCGGCAAACTCTCTTTTTTAAAACTCGCATCCATCCAGTCTTCAAATGATATTGAATAATAACCGTTGTCTCTCAAATATTTAATCTGCTCACGGAAAATTTCCGGATTAATTCTGAACTGGGTAAGATTGCCTGAACCTGTAGGATGTATTCTATGGTACATTAAAATCGGGAGAGTTGAACTGAATATATTTTCTCCTTTGATGTGATCGCTATTTTTATCTTCCCAGGATATCTGCTCAGCAATATCAGGAGTCAGTTCAGCATGCATCGGCAATTCAATTACCGTTCTTTTCCGGGGAATAATTTTATTAAAAAATTTTTCCTTTGTGAACTGCTGTACGCGGTATAAAGGTGTACGTATTTCCTTTTTAATGGATAAATGCCGCTGAGCAGCAAACGTTTTTCCTATTACCTTTGCGCCGTATTTCACATTCCAGTCGAAACCGGTTTTATCCGGATCATCAACAATTACATTTGCATGTGCCATAATCAAAACGCCATTTGGATTGAGTGCGTCAGCAATCTTTTTTGCCACAATTGAAAGTTCTTTTACTCCGTCTAAATAATAAAGCACTTCGCTGCAAATAATCACATCAAACCTGCCGGGAATATTTTCCTTGTAAACATCTAAAAGTGTAAACCTGATGTTGTTCTGATCCGAACAGTACTGTTCGGATCTTTCTATTGCAGTAGGAGATATATCCGATGCAACAAGATTTTTAACTTTAGGTGCTAACATTTTTGTAAATGTTCCTTCAGCGCAACCAATCTCAAGAGCAGTTTCAATTTCCCGTTCAGGTAATAAGGATAAAGTCTGTTCGTATTTTATTCGTTCATATTCTGAAGTATAATTCCATGGATCTTCTTTTTGAAGAAAGAGATTTTCGAAATAGCTTTTATCATACGTTTCATTACCTTCATCATCTGAAATTGGTTGATGTTCGTGTTTTAAAATCTCCGGGTTATTCCTCCCATTTTCAAGAACAATAAGCTCAGGGTTGTAAATTACAGCTTCAGTCTTATTCACTTCGGCAGTAATAGATGAACCGGTGTCAGATTGTTTATTGATAACATTCAGTGCTTCTTTGGGAAGCATTCCTTTACGGGAAGAGGAATATCCAAATGAAAACGGAAATCTTCTTGGTATTAAATATTTGTTATTATTCTTAGAATCTTTTTCCTTTAGGATGATTTCGTTTGAAGCAAATGACCTTGTAATTTCAGTTTGATTGTTATTGACTGAAGCCAATCTTTTGCGAAGGCTGAAGCCCGACAGAAATTCTTTCCCGATTATACCGTTTCTAACAGCGGCGCGGCATAATTCATATCCTGTGTTTATGTTTATCTTAGTGCATAATCTGCCGGGTTGGATTATGCCGTTCGCGGTTTCAATATTAACAAGGCCAATAACTTCACCACCAACTGCCACTGCAATGTTTAAATTATCATGTGCAGAATCTATCTTTGGTAATGGTTCGGAAATTTCCAGCATTATTATCTTATCAAAAGCTTTTATGGTTGTTCCTGTGTTCTTAATTGATTTTTCCCTGTAGAAGTCATCCGAAGTCCATTCATCTAATCCCCATAGTTCCTGCAGAAAAATTGTCCAACCAATAAAATCATGAAGCACTTCTATTTCAATTGATTCACCATCAAAATTAAACTTGCCGATTAACCTGTTATTCCTATTAACGTATAGTTTCCCGTCTTTAATGTAGTGGCTAACCTGCTTATAGATTTCCTCATTAAAAAAATAAAATAGTATTTCCCATGAGAATTCATCTGAAATAGCATCTTCAATTATTTCTTTCGGAATGAAGTTGTTGAATACCGGAAGGAATGTCTGTCCAATGCTATTTCCGCCATAAAATATATTTAAGCAAACCCTTTCTGTTCCGTTGTCGAAATATAAATCGTTGATATTTTTAGTTACATCTATGTGTAGTGAAGAGAAGTTGTTGAGGCTGATCCTTTCCGTGGCAGTCGTATGGGAAAGAATATTTCTGATAAGAACAAGGATTGTTCTTTTATGAAGATCTTTTGCGCAAGATATCCTTTCAAGCTCAAAAAGAAAACTATTAATTTGTTTTTCAACTGAGGGAAATATGTTAAGCCATTCTTCCGGCAATTTACATTTAGGCAAAAGAATTGAATTGAATAAAGTATCGGCAATGCCTTTTGGATCAAGGGATGGACAACAGATATTACCGAGCAATTTAAGCAACGGTTTGTAATCTTTATCGTTTCCAATTGCAAGACCTATGGACCAGCAGGCAGAATGAAGTTTAATAAAATTAATATTCTCAGCACTACGTCCGTCTTTATGTTCTGCCATCGGGTGTTTTACGCGTTCATCAAATGAATGCCCGCGCTCTATAACTTTAAGGCTGTCTTTAAGCATCTGCATCCCATCATTGGAAGCAGAAGCAGATCTCATCCTGTAAAATGCGAGTTGCTCTTTAACAGCCCCGAACTTTGAACCTGTCCGCGCCATCCTTTGCCACAAATCCCAATCTTCGCAGGTAATTAATTCAGTATCAAAACCTCCCAGATTTACCACAGTACTTTTCCTAACAATACAGGAGTGTATGGATATTGCGCACGTTCTTGTAAATACATCAAAGAGATTTCCTTCTCTTGAAAAATTATGCTCTGAAAAAGTTTTACCTTCCGGATTAACCCTTACCCAGTTAGAATAAACAATATCAAGTGTAGGATCGGATTTATACCTGTCTATTAAAAGCTGAAGATGATTTTTTGCAATCCAGTCGTCAGCATCTAAAAATAAAAGCCAGTCATAATTAGCATTTTTTATTCCGATGTTTCTTGCCGCCCCGGCGCCCTTGTGTTGTGCCTGAATAAAGCGAATCCGGTTTTCCTTTTCACAAAATTTTTTTACGATTGATGATGTGTTGTCAACCGAACCATCATCAACAATAATAATTTCCCAACCGGTATGAGTCTGGTTTTGAATTGACCTGATTGTGTCTGATATGGTATCCCCGGCATTATAAGCCGGAATTATAACGGAGATATTCATCTTAAACCTAAATTGTTTTTTAGAAAGAAGGATTCTTTCGTGAGGTCACCCTCTTTTATAAAGGTAAAAAAAATTTTTTTTTATGCTTTGATGATGGGCACAATTAAAAGGAATGAGAGAGAGTTATTCAACTATTAGCTTGTAACCTCTGCCGTGCAGATTGATGATAGATATTTTCGGATCTTCCTGGAGAAATTTTCTTAATCTTGAAATGAATACGTCCATGCTTCTTGCAGTAAAGTAAGAATCGTTTCCCCAGATTTTCTGTAATGCAAAATCACGCTGAACCACCTTATTCATATTTAAACAAAGCAAATGTAATAATTCAGATTCTTTTGAAGTAAGACTAATTTTTTCTTTACCTATTTGAAGAATTTGTTTCTCGCTATCAAAGTTATATTTGCCAATATTAAATTGAGTCTGAGTGCTTTCAGAATTATTATCTCCGCTTCGTCTAAGTACTGCCTGTATTCTTAATAGCAGTTCTTCCATGCTGAATGGTTTTGTTACATAGTCATCGCAGCCGGATTTGAAGCCTTCAATCCTGTCTTCCTTTAATGATTTTGCGGTAAGAAAAATAATCGGAACCTGCTGATCGGTTAACCGGACTTCTTTAACAAATGTGAACCCGTTTTTCTTCGGCATCATTACATCAACAAGTAAAAGGTCATAGCGGTTCTTGTTGTATTCAATTAAACCATCCACACCATTCTGGCAAAGAACAACCTCAAAGTTATTCATCTCAAGCTGCTCCTGCATTATAAAACCAAGATTGTTGTCGTCTTCCAGTAGTAAAACTTTTTTCTTTGACATATTATCACGTCTTTGTTTTCAGGAATTAATTTATTTTTAGTTTACAACGGGAAAGGAAATAATTACGTCTGTTCCTTTTCCGTACTTACTTTTTATCTCTATCTTTCCCTTGTGGGCATCCACCATTAGTTTAACATAACTTAAACCTAATCCGAATCCTTTTACGTCGTGAACATTATCTGATGGAACGCGGAAATATTTATCGAAGATTTTTTTCAGGTCTTCTTCTTTTATTCCAATACCTTTATCGGAAATTTTAATCTGCACAGAATCATTTATGTTTTCCGTCGCGATTGTTATATCAATATTGTCATCAGAGTACTTAACGGCGTTATCAAGAATATTATGGATGATGTTTGTAATATGCAGCGCATCGGCATTTATAAAATAATTTTCCGCCGCTAATTGCAATGATATTTTACCGCCGTTGCCGTCAATAAGTAAACTTGCATTATGTTTGGCTTTAATAATTACATCGTGAATATCAATCTTTGTTAAATCAAGTTCATATTCACCCTGCTCAAGAACAGCCATCTGCAAAATCTTTTCAACCTGTCTTCGCATTCTTGTATTTTCATCTTTGATTACATTTGTATACCTGTGCAGCTTTTCTTTGTCTTCAATTACCTGGGTGTTCGTCATTGCTTCCGTAGCGAGTGAGATAGTTGAAATCGGAGTTTTGAATTCATGAGTCATATTGTTGATGAAATCAATTACTAATGAACCAAATCTTTTTTGTTTAATTATCGTTCTGATTGTGTAGATAAATCCGAATCCGATTGCAGAGATGAACAGCAGAGATAGAGCAAGTATTACTGACATTTCCTTTAAAATAAAAAACGTTCTGTCCGGGAAATAGATTGAAAGATAATTCGGAGGAGAGAATATATCATTCGGAAATAGTTTCGCTTTGAGCGATGAATTTAATAAATCATTTTTGTTTGCATTCCTCTGAATTATAATTGCCGGATCACCTTCTCCCGGCGTTATTCCAAAAGTGTAAGGTAAATTAATACCCGCTTCAGTAAGATTAATTTTCAGAAGTGAATCTACAACAGAGAACTTTACTCTTTCCTGTATTGGTATCTGATCTGCTTTAACAAGCTGGTCTGCAACTTTGGAAACTATTTTTTTCTTGTTGTTAAGTGAAAGATCGCGAAGCATAATGCTGATTTTATTCTCTTCGGTAATATACTTTTCGCCAAGGCTATCAGTAGTATAGTTGAATTTGTAATTCATCTTATAGTCCTTTGGCTGTGCTATTGCAATTTTAAGACGCGGAAGTGTGTCTTTGATGATACGCGTATGTGTTCCTAAAGAATCAATTGAAACAAAGACGGTTCTTGATACTCCCTTGTCATTTGTCTCGGTCTTTGTAAAGAAGAAAGGCTCTTTGCTTGCCCATTTTTTTGCCTGCATTGAATAGACCAGAGTATCAATCTTACATTGTGCTGAGTTTTTTCCTTTTGTTAAAGGGGAATCAAGTATTGCAACTTCAAAAATTCCTTTAACGGCTTCGTTTGTTTCAAGAACAGAAACAACGTTGTATAAAGAGTTCAGAACATTCCTGTCGAAAGCCTGTTCCTTCTGCTGGTATGCGTTCTTGAGGAAATAGATTTGCATTAAAATCAATCCCAGCAAAGAGATTGAAATTAAAACGGTGATTATTACTATTGTACTTTTTCTGAGTTTCATAGTGCAAAGTTATTTACTCTTAATTACAAAATCATCTTTATTAACACTTCTTAACACTTGATAACATAGTTTAACTATTTTTATCCGCCAGCCTAAATTATCTTTTATCCGGATGTTCAACAAACTTAGGTGAAAGTATGAAAACTAAAAGCAAAGCTATTCTTTTCCTTTTTTTAAGTCAACTTCTTTGCTTTGTTACATTTGCACAGGAAATGAAAATAATTAAGGCAAAGCCGGGAGAAGTATTTATGATTCCGGAGGTTGGGGCAATAATTCAATTGAAAGATAAAAAGATAGTTGTTGAAAATGTAATGCCTGCAGATATGCGGGATAAATCTTATAAAGATGTTGACTTGCAGGAAGCTGATGTAATAAAGATGGTTAACGGGAAAAAGGTGAGCTCAACTAAAGAATGCGAAGATATTTACAATAACCTAAAAACGGGTGATGAATTTAAAATGGGTATAAACCGTAAAGAAAAGATGTTTATTGTTGGATTTAAAAAAGCTAATCCTGAAGAACTAAAATCATCCGGAAAGATGATTATTAAAAAAGATGGTAAGAAAGGAGAGTTTAACATACTGCCGGAATTCGGAATCCTTTATTCTGGATTAAACGGAAAGGTTACGGTTAAAGAAGTTTTAAAGGAAATTCCCGGCACTGAAGGAAAAGATATAAAAGCAGGCGACCTGATACTTAAGATTAATGATAAAGTGATTGGAAATATAACCGATCTTGCAAACGAATATGATAATGTTAAAACCGGGAAGAAAATTGAATTAATTCTTCAGAGAAATGATAAGGAAATTGTTGTTACTGCAGAAAAGAAAGAGGGTGAAGGAAAAGTTATTATAAAGAAAAGGAATTGAGCAACTATGAAGTTGAATAAAACTGTAATCCTGTTAGTACTGGTTTTCTTTTCCGGCTTACTGCAATCCCAGATAAATTATAATCAGCGGGATGATAAGTATCGTTTGCTTGGTTTGAAGCGTGCTAAGGAAGTATATGAATCAGCCAAGAAAGATTTTGAACGCGCAAAGGAATTGTACTCCAAACAACTTATTTCCGAAAGCGAGTATGACAATAACAAAGCAAGATATGCTGATGCCGAAGTTAATTACCAGCAGTCTCTCCTTGCTGTCCTGTTCGAGAATCAGTTTGTATCGGTTGATAGAGCTGTTAAGTACCAGAACAAAGAAGGCAAAAAGTTTGTCCGCTTGCGTGTTGAGAATTCTTCAGGAGGAACAGAAGAATTTCAGAAGCTGATAAATATAGACGACAAACTTTTTAAATCTTTGCAGCCGGACGTAATTAACAATGTTTATATATCGTTATCTAATAATGACGGTGCAATAATAAGCCAGCCATACGAAGCAAAAATTTCTCAGCTTAAATTCGGAATGCCTGTTGATTTAACTTTTGCTTTGCTTCAGGACATTGATGCGCTTACTGTTAATATAATATATGGCAATGGTACCACAAGAAGTCTTAAAATTTATCTTCAGAAAGATGCTTCGCAGAATATTGTTGCTGTGCAGTCAAAGCAGTTTTCTCAGGAAGGTGAGCTGGGCAAAACAGCTTCGTATGATTTGACTCTTGAATTGTTTAGCGGTGATAACAATACTTTCAGGCTTGAGGTTGTTAACCTTCCGCAGCAGATAACAAGATATTTTAAAGATGCGGAAGGTGGTGCCCGGCTTAACCAGTTTAAGTTTACTGAAAATGTTAATACGCGAAAAGCATCACTCGAAGTTTCCCTGCCGGACAGACCTTCCGATGAAATTAAGATGGATAAACCGATCCAATTCTTTGTTCTTGTAATTCCAAACGATAAGAAAATAGAGAGGACTTCAGATAAAACATGGTCACAGGATGAGATTGAGAAGCTGAATGTAGGATATGTAAAATTAGAATTAGTCCCAAAAGGAAAAGGAAGATTGCTTGTACGTGCCCCGCAGCTTTTCTATACGGTTCAACCGGATGGAAGCGTAGAATCAACAATTGAAATAGTAAACGAAGGAACAAGAATATTAGATAATGTTGAAGTAAAACTTGATTTGCCGCTGAACTGGGGAAAAGAAATTGAGCCTTCAGTAATTAAAACGCTCGGTATCTCGGAAGAGAAACAGGTGAAGCTAAAAATTTTTCCGCCAAAAGATATTTCAGTAGGGCGTTATGAGGTCAGAATAAGAACAACATCATTGTCAGAAGGTCAGCCTGTAACCGGTGAAGATAAGACTCTTATGATTGAAGTTGAAGGTGGCTCCAACATTTGGGGTACAGCCTTGCTTGTAATTTTAATCCTTGGGCTTTCGGCAGGAATAGTAATCTTCGGCATCAAACTTTCAAAAAAATAAAAAGAATTTAACAGGTGAATAATGGAAAACACAGCAACTAATAATTCAATGCTAACAGCAGTAAACTTATCTAAAAAATATGAAGACGGAGTTTTAGCTCTTGATAATGTTTCCTTTTCTGTGAACAAGGGAGAAATATTTACAATACTCGGAGCCAACGGCGCAGGCAAAACAACAACAATAAATATCTTCCTGAATTTTATTGAACCGACTGAAGGGGAGGCTTTAATTGGCGGATTTGTAACCCACAAAGAACCACTGAAGGCAAAACAAAAAGTTGCCTTCGTTTCTGAGAATGTTATGCTCTATAATAATTTTTCTGCGCTTCAGAATCTTGATTACTTCGCAAAGCTTGGCGGAAATACTTCTTTAACAAAAGATGATTATAAAAATATTCTTCTCCGTGTTGGCCTGCAGGAAGAAGCACATAACAAAAAGATAAAAGGTTTCTCAAAAGGAATGCGCCAGAAATGCGGAATTGCAATTGCAATAATTAAAAATGCCGAAGCAATCCTTCTTGACGAACCAACGTCAGGGCTGGATCCGAAAGCGGGATTCGAATTTATTTCGCTGCTTAAATCTCTTCGGGATGAAGGGAAAGCAATACTAATGTCCACGCACGATATTTTCAGAGCAAAAGAAATTTCTGATACGATTGGCATTATGAACAAGGGAAAACTTGTGATGCTTAAAAAACAGGATGAGCTTAAAGACCAGAACCTTGAACAAATTTATCTTGATTATATGGCAGGACATAATGGTGAACTGAATGCCTGATGTCTTTTCTCATCATAATAGTCCCGATTTTTAAATCGGGGAAGAGTAAGAATAAGAGTAAGAATAAGAGTAAGAATAAGAGTAAGAGTAAGATAAAGAGCAAGAGTAAGTTTACCAGCTAAGCCAGAGGCTTATAAACTCGGCTGGAGCAAGAGTAAGAATAAGATTATGAGTAAGAATTATTTGTTCAATTAAGTTACAAGGATTTTAAAATGATCAAACATATCATACTAAAAGAAATTAAAGACAATCTTTCTTCTACAAAGTTTATTGTCACGTTCAGTGTTTGTTCTGTCCTGATATTACTTTCATTTATAATTGGTGCTACTAATTTTAAGATTGCTCAGATGCAGTACGAAGCGGCAAAAAATGAAAACACCAGGCAGCTTGAAGGTTTAACAAACTGGATGATGGTTAACGATTACAGAATATTCCTGCCTCCGCAGCCGCTTGCCGCATTAGTAACCGGTGTGTCAAATGATATCGGCCGAACAATTGAAATCGGCGGGACAAATGATATTCAGGCAGAAGACAGCATATTTGGTGATGAACCGATCTTTGCAATTTTCAGGTTTCTAGATCTTGAATTTATTTTTCAGATTGTACTTTCATTATTTGCAATATTGTTTGCATACGATTCAATTAATGGCGAAAAGGAAAGAGGAACGCTTAAACTTACTTTTTCATACCCGGTATCAAGAAGTGATTTTATACTTGGAAAACTTTTCGGATCTTTTTTCTCGCTAATAATTCCTTTGTTAATTCCATTTATGATCGGAATGGTTATTCTTCCGGCATTAGGAGTAAACTTAACCAGCGACGAATGGATTCGTTTGATGCTGATAATATTAAACGGATTTGTTTTTACATCTGTCTTTCTCTTATTGTCAATATTCGTTTCAGCATTAACGGAAAAATCTTCGAACTCTTTTCTGTACCTGCTTGGCGGCTGGATATTTTTTGTGATGATTATTCCGAGAATATCTTTCATTGCTGCCGGTTCAATAATCAATGTTCCTTCTTTGGATGAAATTAATTCACAGAAAGCCAGGCTTTCAATGCAATTGTGGAGTGAAGACAGGAAAGCAATCAATTCTTTTTCTTCAACTAAAACAGGAAACCCTGAAGAATTGATGAAAGAATTTAATGAGTTTATGCAGAAGATGACAAAAGGGAGACAGGAAAAAATCCGTGAACTTACAGAGCGTTTATATGAAGAAAGAGAGAACAAGCAAAATTCTATGATCAGACTTGCATTCGGTTTGGCAAGCTTGTCTCCTGTTACTTCTTTTTCACTTTCAATTTCTACTCTTGCGGGAACATCTGTCAAACTGCAGGAACAATTTTATAAGAATGCAAAAGATTATAAACGGGAATACTCAGAATTCATGAAGAAAAAAACAGGTATGGATGGAAGCGCATTTGTTATTATGCGAAGACTTTCAGATGACGACACGAAAGAAAATAAAATAAACTTAAGTGAAATCCCTGCATTTCAGTTTAAAAAGGCAAGTCTTTCTGAAAATATTGCGTATACAATTTTATATACGGGTATCCTGCTTCTGTTTTGTATTGCTTTTTTTGCAGCATCATTTTATTCCTTCAGGAAATATGATGTCAGATAAAAACATTTTTTTAATAGAACACGACTTTAGTCGTGGGAAAAATAAAACAAAGTTTAAATGGAGTCTTTATGTTCAAAACAATTATTGAACACGAATTAAAAAATATTCTGTTAAGTCCGAAATTTCCCGCAATATTTATTGTTTGTGCCTTACTACTTATAATTAGCGTGTATGTCGGTGTTCATCAGTATAAAAGCGGCATTAGGCAATATGAAACAATAAACCAGCTTACAAACCAGGAGATGCGTGAAAGTACAAGCTGGATGTCGCTTACTACAAAAGCGCATCGTAAACCTGAACCTTTGCAGATATTTGTAAGCGGAATAAATTATGACATCGGAAGATATTCGCCTGTTAACCAGTTTGAACAAACGAAGCTAACGCACAGCACTTATTCCGATGAACCGGTCTATGCTATATTTCGTTTCCTGGATTACACGTTTATTATAACTGTGGTGCTTTCATTGTTCACGATTCTATTTACTTACGATTCTGTAAACGGAGAAAAGGAAAAGGGAACATTAAGATTAATCTTCTCAAACCCGGTACCGCGAGTTCAATTTATATTTGCAAAATTTTCCGGGATATGGTTGGGATTAATTATTCCGATTATGATTCCCGTTTTAATCAGTTTACTTTTAGTGCTGTTGTCTGGCGTTCCATTGAAAGGTTCAGACTGGATTAAACTTGTCTCGTTGATTGCCGTATCAATTGTTTATTTAACTTTCTTCATTGTTGCCGGAGTTTTTATTTCAACAATTACAAAAAGGAGTTCTATTTCATTTCTTGTTTCTTTGTTGATATGGATTTGTTTTGTGTTTATAATTCCACGTGCGGGAGTAATACTTGCCGGTCAGGTTGTTAATGTTCCAACCATCGCAGAGATAGAAGGAAAGCAGGACAGGTATTCTAAAGACAGGTGGGATAAAAGTATGAAGGAATCCCAGCAGAGATGGATTGAAAGAAACAAGGGATTAGACAGATTAAGTGAGTCGGAAAGAGAAGCTTACCGTGATGAAAAGATGTGGGAGTGGATGGAAGAGGAAGATAAAGAACGCAAAATGGTTGAAGCCGATATTGATAAAAACAATAAGCTGCTTCTTGAGGAAGTTAGAAATAAAAAGGCGATACAAGAACAGCTTGCTTTTATGTTTTCAAGATTGTCGCCGGTTTCTTCTTTTCAGTTAGTTGCACAGAATATAGCAGGAACCGGATTGAATCTTAAGAACCGTTATGAAGACGCTATTAACCAATACCGTGCAGAGTTCAATACATATAAGGAAAAAAAGCAAAAGGAATCCGGTGACATTGGCGGAATTAGAATAATGATTGATTCAGAAAAAGGAGTTAAGATAGACACTGACAGAGAAAAGGGAACACTTGATATTTCTTCTCTTCCAAAGTTTGCAGCAGCACCTTATCAATTGCAGGAGGGTTTATCTTTAGCGGTTATTGATATAGGACTGCTTTCTGCATTTACAATACTATTTTTTGCAGCAGCTTTCTTTTTCTTTTTGAAGTATGATTTAAGATAAACTTAGTGCCCCGGCGCCTTAGCGGTAAATCATCGCAAGCAAACTTATCAGCCTCAGGCTGAGTCGAGGGGTTACCGCTAAGACGCAAAGGCGTGAAGGATTAATTTACAAACTGTTTAGCGTAATACTTAGCAGTCAGCTTTTCACCGGTCGCTTTTTCAATCATTTCGTTCCAGGAATATTTTGTTCCGACTGAGAATATCTTGTCAACCAAATATTTACCAACTTCAGGTTTATTAAAATAACTGTCTTTCTTCGGATCCATTGACTTTGTTACATTATTTGAAATGTAACTTGCAATCTGCGATGCCAATAATTCACCAAGCTGATAGTTATGATAATAGCATGGATAGCTTGCAATGTGAATCTTTGATGCCCAATCAGGTTCGTTTCTGTCAGCAGGGCGTTTAATCATCTGATATTTTTCCACAAGATCCCACCACAATTTATTCAAATCCTGATCCGGATTTTCATACATTCCTTTTTCAAAACGATAAACTACCTGTGTCCATCTGCTGAATACAAGCTGTTCCAATCTCAAAGATTTGAATGCTTCTTCTGCTACTTTATCTGTTTCTTCTTTTGGAATTCCAAGCACATCTGTTAACCAAACAGTGTTGGCTGCAAATCGGCCGAATAACATCGCGATAGCCTCGGTAGTAAATGTATGAGCGGGTTCTCTTAATGCCCAAGGTAATTGCTGGTTGATATTAAAATCATAAATAGCGTGACCAAATTCGTGAAGTGAAGTATTCATCCAGTTGTAATTTGGTTTTACATTCATTACAACTCTCACATCCGTGTTCCTTTCTACTGTTGTGCAATATGCATGCTGATACTTCCCTTCCTTTTCATACAAGTCACTTTTTTCAACAAGTTTTTCAACCGGTAATCCGATGCTTGAATAATACTTCTTTGTGAGATCAACTATATCTTTGTCTTTATAAAAGCCATCTAAGTCAACATTATAAATTTTTGGCGCTTCCTGGAAAAATCTGTTCTGGTAATGCCACGGCATAAGCTGATCTTTCTGAACATTATATTTCTTTGCGAGCACATCGTCCATTTCACTTTTTACCTGGGTGAATGATTCTCTTGTAAGATTATCAAGTTCATTAAAAAGGTTTTCAATTTCTTTTGGATCCTGTTCGCTTAACTTTAAGCTCATCTCGTGGAAATTATTAAAGCCGAGTTTTTTGGCAACTTCATTTCTTAGTTTAACAAGATTAACAACATCTGCTGCTACAACGCTTCCAATCTTTTTGCTTCCTTTCCATGCTGCTTCTAGTTCTTTGGAGTTTGCAGACGCTTTAAGAATATCTTCAACCTGGTTATCGGTTAATTTCTTCCCGTTAACTTCTGCGCGGAATGTTGAGAATTTGTTTTCAATTTCACTTTGTGCCTTAATCATTTTTTCAAGGCTTGCTTCATCAATCTGTTTACTTAAGTATGCATTATACAAAAGATCAAGCTGGCGTTTTAAGTCTTCATCTGTAATTAAACCCGAATCTTTTATTCTTTTAAGTTTTGCAAAATCTTCTTTGTTAGCATAGATCTTACTTCTTTTTATTTCAATCTCGGCATTCTTTTGATAATCTTCTTCTTTACCGGAAATTGTAGCATTGAAATATGTAAGGGCAGATTCGTTAGTTAAAGGGACAACCTTTGCTTCGTAATCTTTTATGAATTGAACAAGTTCCTGTTTCATCTTGTCGCCTTCCTGGTTTCCACATCCTATAAAGAATAGTAAGGATGCGATTATTGTGTAAAATATGTTTTTATTCATTTAACACCTTTGTGATAAATTGTGTTTATTTATATAAACTATAACAAAGCTTTTGGCTTCGAAAAGTTTTTGAGTTATTTAAAAGTTAAGTATATCTTCACGGTACAAAAGCAAGATAGCCGATTGAGGAATGATAAGCATTTTTTCCCTCTCAACTTCAATTTCAATTGCTTCTTTTCTTAGAAAAACAGCGAGGTCTCCTTCCTTTGCCTGTAGCGGAATATATTTGGTTGTATTCTTCTTTTCTTTCCATGGCTCATCGTCGTCAATGTTTGCTGCAATGGGATAACCCGGTCCAACTTTAATTACATACCCGGTCTGAACTTTCTCTTTATCAGCAACAGTTGGAGGTAGATATAAACCGCTCGAAGTCCGTTCAGTATTTTCTTCCGGACGTACTAAAACTTTATCCCCTACAACTAATATTTTTGCCGTGTTAATCACAATAATTCCTGATTTTTCATAGATGAAAAATATTGAGAAAAACTTTCCTTTTCTACAAAAATATTTGTATCCTTGCCTTGAATAAAACGGGAGAATCAGTTGCAGCAAAAATGGAATGACAGGTATTCAACTGAAGAATATATTTTTGGTACAGAACCTAATCAGTTTTTAAAAGATGAACTTGAAAAGATTAAACCGGGTAAAATTCTTTTAATTGCAGAAGGAGAAGGCAGAAATGCTGTTTATGCCGCAAAGTCAGGCTGGCAGGTTGATGCTATTGACTTTAGTTCGGTTGCTAAAGAAAAAGCTCTTAAGTTAGCTGCTAAAAATAAAGTCTCAATAAATTATGAAATTCATGATCTTGCCGAATATACTCCGCCCAAAAATCTATATGATGTTATTGGAATATTCTATCTGCACATACCGATTGAATTAAGAGAAGACGTGCTTAGGAAAGCAATTGATGCTTTAACTTTGAGCGGCAAACTGATTCTTGAAGTCTTTGAAAAAGAGCAGGTGAATAAAAAGACATTCGGCCCGTCCGATCCTGAAGTTCTTTATTCTCTGGAAGATATTGCCGTCAACTGTATCGATCTTGATTTTGAAAAGTTTACTAAGGAAGCCGTATTTTTAGATGAGGGTGACGGACACAAAGGAGAAGGAATCGTTATCCGTTTTGTGGGGGTAAAGACTTTCTGATATAAATCTCTCAGTTGTTTCTATTAAATTATTGCGAAAACTCGCCGAAAAGCCATTCTGTAAAAATATATTAAAATAGTTGGAAACCATTCTTGACAAAATAGTTTCCGTTCGTTAATTTGGAAACGTAAAAAACGAAAATAGTTTCCGTAGGATTAAATGGAAGAAGACAAAATAAAAATAATGAAATACGCTCTTGATAAATTTTTCAGGGAAGGCTTTTATAAGGTTACAATGGATCAGCTTGCCGCCGAACTTAGAATGAGCAAAAAAACTATCTATAAGTATTTTCCATCAAAAGAATTTCTTGTTCAGGAGACAGTTGAATTTATGAAGGGTTATATCAGCGCATCAATCATTAAAATCATCGATTCGAACGATAATGCCGTTGTAAAAATAGTCGCATTGGTTAAAGTTATAACAGACTTGTGGATGAATGTTAAAGAGAAAATGCTTGTAGAACTCGAAAGACATTATCCTAAAATCTGGCAGGGAATTGATGAGTTCAGGGTTATGATGATGAACAGGAATCTCTCTAAACTTTTTGAGCAGGGAAAGAAGGAAGGATTAATAAAAGATTACCCAAGTGAAATTGTCAGAACGGTTTTTATGGGTGCCGTACGTGCTGTTGTTAATCCAGATTTTTTTGTTAATAACCAGTTATCTCTTAACAATGCGGTAGAAATGACTTTTGAAATAATGTTGAACGGGTTACTTACCGAAAAAGGTAAAGAAATATTTTTTGAATCAAAAAGCGGGATAGACCAATGAGAAGTACAATTTGGCTTACGATATTTATATTCTCCTTAATATTAATCGGCTGCGGAGGCGATGATAAAAAATCAATTGAAGCTTCCGGCACTATTGAAGCTACAAATATTACTGTCAGCTCAAAAGTAAACGGCGAAGTAAAGGTTCTTAAGGTTGATGAAGGCGCCCGGGTTAATACCGGCGATACTTTAGTAATGATTGACCATGAATTGCTTGACCTTCAATATCTTCAGGCTGATGCCGCAAAGGAGCAGGCGCTTGCACAATATAATTTATTAAAGAACGGTGCACGCTCAGAGGATATTAAACAATCCGAAGAAATGCTTAAGCAGGCCGAAGTAAATTTTAATCTTGCCGAAAAAGATAAAGCAAGAATGGAAAATTTGTATGGCTCAAAATCTATTACTAAAAAACAGTACGAAGATGCAATTGCGAAATATGAAATAACGCAGGCGCAGTTGAATTCGGCAAGGGAAAATTTCCGGAAGATAAAAAACTTTGCCCGTCCGGAAGAATTAAAACAGGCAGCAGCAAATGTACAGCGAACAGAAGCGGCGGCTAATCTTTATAAGAAAAATATAAATGATAGCTATGTCGTTTCACCGATATCAGGATTTGTTGTTAAAAAATTTATTGAAGCAGGGGAGACAGTAAATCCAATGTCCTCTCTTGTCAAGATTTCAGATTTAAGCAAAGTCGATCTGGTTATATACGTTTCCGAAGAAGAATTAGGTTATGTAAAGCAAGGTCAGAAGGTTAATGTTACTGTTGATTCATTTAAAGATAAAGTTTTTAGCGGAACTGTAGTTTTCATTTCACCTGAAGCAGAGTTCACACCAAAGAATATCCAGACTAAAGATGAACGTACAAAATTAGTTTTTGCCGTTAAGATAAAAATTGACAACCCTGCTTTTGAATTGAAGCCCGGGATGCCCGCGGATGCAGAAATTAAATTATAAAGATTGAATCTATGTACGAAGTCATTAAAATAGAAAATCTGAAACGAAGCTATGGTCACAACATTGCTGTAAATGAAATTTCTCTTGATGTGAACAAAGGAGAAATGTTCGGATTAGTTGGACCTGATGGAGCAGGAAAAACTTCCACGATCAGAATGTTGTGCGGATTGTTAAAACCGGATTCGGGTTCTGCTACAGTTCTCGATTATGATCTGGTAAAAGGGAAAAAAGAAATAAAGAAAAGAATTGGTTACCTCTCCCAGAAGTTTAGTCTTTACGGAGATTTGACAATTGATGAGAACATTGAGTTCTTTGCCGATATCCATGGTGTGAAAAACTTTGGTGATAGAAGAAATGAGTTGCTTGAATTTACAAGGTTAACTCCTTTCAGAGATAGGTTAGCCGGAAGATTATCCGGCGGTATGAAACAGAAACTTGCATTGGCATGCACTCTCATTCATAAACCGGAAATTATTTTTCTTGATGAACCCACAACCGGCGTTGATCCCGTATCGAGAAGAGACTTTTGGAAAATTCTTGCAAGCCTGCTTAAAGAGAACATTACAATTTTTATGTCCACACCCTATCTTGATGAAGCTGAGCGATGCAACCGTATTGCGCTGATGAACAAAGGAAAAATTATAAGCTTCGATACACCGCAGAATGTTAAAGCCGCAATGGATAAATGTATAATTGAAGTTGTTTGTAACCCGATAAGAAATGCTTACAACCTGATTAAGAATACAACCCAATTTGAAGTTCAAATGTTTGGAGACAGACTTAATGTTGTTGTTGACGAATGTGTCTCTGATGTTAAAGAACTTGAAGAATTATTAAAGAAGAATTCAATTACAATTAATGATGTGCGTCCGATTCCACCTTCGCTTGAAAATGTTTTTATGCACTTAATTAAAGATGCAAATTAGTTTAAAATGATAATGAATTAAGGAAATAGAAATGAAAAAGATTTTTTTGACCTTTCTTGTTTTTACAGTCTCTCTTTTTCCGCAGATAAAAAAGCTTACACTAAAAGAAAGTATAGAACTTGGTTTAAAGAATAGTAAAGATTTGAAAATCTCTCTTTCAAAAACAATCGGCGCAGATGCTAAAGTAACAGAAACAACTTCACAGCTATTGCCGCAGTTGAAGTTTAATGCAGGGTATTCCCGCTTAAGTGATATCCCTCCTTTCGAAGTTAAGCTGCCGGTATCGCCGACTCCAATTAGAATCTCCGATGTCATTCTTAACAATTACACTTTGAGGTTATCTGTTCAGCAGCCTTTATTTACAGGCTTCCGGCTGTCATCAATAAGAAGCGCTGCAAAACTTACAAGCGAAGCAACCGGTCTTGAATATGTTAAGGAAATAAATGAAACGGCTTTCAAAATTCAGCAGGCTTTCTGGCAATATTACAAAGCAGCACAACAGCTTCAGTATGTAAATGAAAATCTTATTCAGACAGAAAAGCATTTAACCGATACAAAGAATTTCCTTGATAATGGCTTGGTAACTCAAAATGACGTATTAAAGTTTGAAGTTCAGTATTCAAACATAAAATTAATGCAGATAGATGCCCAGAACAATCTTGATATTGCAAGAATGGCATTTAACCAGGCGCTGGGTTTATCACTCGATTCCAAAACAGAAATTGAAACAGAAGAAATAGCAAACGTGGTTGGTAATGATAACATTGAATTTTTAATCCAGGAAGCAAAAAATAACAGGAACGAATTAAAGGCATTAAAGAACAGGGTTGATGCAAGCGATTACAACATCTCTGCTGCAAATGCAGGTTGGTTTCCATCAGTATATTTAAGCGGAAACTTTTATTATAACAGACCGAACCAGCGAATAATGCCCACAAAAGATGAGTTTATTGATACCTGGGATGTTGGAATAGCGTTAAGCTGGGACTTGTGGAACTGGGGCTACACTTCAGCGCAGGCATCACAGGCAGAGCAGTTAAAGATACAAACGGAAACTTCTCTTGCTCAGCTTAATGACGCGGTAGAGATAGAAGTTTATCAGAATTATCTTACTTACATCCGTGCAAATGAAAAGATAAACGTAAGTAAAACAAGTTTGGAGCAATCGAAAGAAAATTACAGAACGATGAAAGAAAAGTACAACGCCCAATTAGCAACAAGTACAGATTTAATTGATGCTGAAGCCGCTGTATTACAAGCAGAAACAAATTACAATACATCATTGGTAGATTTCCAGATTGCCAAAGTGCGGCTGGATAAATCAATTGGTCGTCGAATCTATTAGCAAAACCCTTCAAGGTTCTCACGCAGGATTGAATAAGAAACCTTGAAGGTACTGATTCGGTCAGGCAAAGAACTTAAAGCAGAAAGACTGACGATGGAATATTTAATGAACATAGTAAAAAAAGTTTTATATACCAGACTTAATTTTTTTAATAAACCGATGGAGAACCTTCAAGGTTTTCCAAACGCAAAACTGATCGAGGACCTTGAAGGTTTAGTAGGAAAAATTTATGGATATGCCAAGATATTTTTATAAGAATACTTATCATCATCTATACAACAGAGGTGTAGATAAGAAGAAGATATTTTTTGATGAGAAAGATTACCTTTATTTTATGAGAAAGATGACAGAGTATAAAAAGAAATATTTGATTAAGATTTTGTGCTATTGTCTGATGCCCAATCATTTTCATTTGTTTGTTAAACAGACAGAAGATACAGGTATAAGCGAATTTATCAGAGACTTAATAAATGCTTATACAAGAGGCACAAATGTTAGATATAAAAGTAAAGGATTTCTTTTTGAAAGTAAAACCAAAAGTAAAATAATAACAGAAGATGAATATTATCGTTGGATTTGTAAGTATATCTTAATTAATCCGGTAACCGCCGGACTGGTTATTACAGCGGAAGATTGGGAATATTCATCTGCTAAAGAATATTTTGGATTGAAACAAGAAGGCCTAACTGATATTGACGAAATATTAAGCAGATATAAAGACACAGTGGATTTTAAAACTTTTATAACGACCGACTTTAGAAAATTTGATTACTCGGTTTTATTTTGAAACCACCTTCAAGGTTCTCACAGCGGATTGAATAAGAAACCTTGAGGGTACTGGTTCGGTAATTATTAGAGAATATGAAACATGAAGAACGACAATGAGAAGTCTAATAGATTTAATTGAAAAAACAATGTACATCAGACATAATTTTATTATTAAACCGGTGGAGAACCTTCAAGGTTTTACACAACTTAAAACTTATTTAGAACCTTGAAGGTTTTATGAATTCAATCGAAATAAATAATCTCACTAAGAAATTCGGGAAGTTCGTTTCTGTAGATAATATTTCTTTCAACGTAAAGCAGGGAGAAATATTTGGATTCCTTGGAGCAAACGGTGCAGGCAAAACTACTACAATAAGAATGCTATGCGGAATCATAGAACCGACAAGCGGCGATGCTTTGGTTGGCGGCTACAGCATTAAAAAACAACCAAACCTGGTTAAGACGCAAATTGGTTATATGTCCCAGAGATTTTCTCTTTACAACGATTTAACAGTTGAAGAAAACATTAATTTCTTTGGCGGTGTTTATGGTTTATATAATTCTGTTTTGGCTGAAAGAAAAAAATGGGTTCTAAAGGTTGCTAACCTTGAAGGTAAAGAAAATGTTTTAACTCAGGATTTACCGGGCGGAATTAAACAACGCCTTGCACTTTGTACGGCAGTAATTCATCGCCCTAAAATTGTTTTTCTTGATGAACCTACAAGCGGCGTAGATCCAATTTCAAGAAGAGGCTTTTGGGATTTGATAAATGATTTATCTGCAGAAGGAATAACAGTCTTTGTAACTACGCATTATCTTGAAGAAGCTGAATTCTGCAATAATATAATTCTTATTAACGCAGGAAAATTAATTGCCGAAGGTAACTCTAATGAGTTGAAAACAAATTACATCAAAGGAAATATTCTGGAGATTGAATGTAGTAAGCCGATTGCAACAATGGAAATTCTTGAGAGACAACCGTTTGTTGATGAGACAAGCATCTTCGGAAATAACATCCACATCTTAGTTAATAATGAATTTAAGGATAATGACCAGATAAAAACCCTTCTTAGCAATAATGAAATTGAAGTGAAAAGAATTGATAAAATAATTCCAACGCTTGAAGACGTGTTTATTCATCTTTTGGAAAAGGATACAAAGCAAAATGTTTAACAGAATTTATGCAATAGCAAAAAAAGAAGTGCGGCAATTAAGTCGTGATATAAGAATGCTGCTACTGTTATTTATTTTCCCGTTAGTGCTGCTTGTAATCTTTGGCTATGCTGTTAATTTCGATGTTAAACATGTTCAGCTTGCTGTTTACGACAGGGACAAATCATCTTTATCAAGAGACTTTGTAAATATGCTTGCAAGCTCGGAATATTTTGACTTGATAACACATATCGAGAACGATTCTGAAATTAAAGAATTACTTGACAACCAGAAAGTCCAGTGCGTGCTTGTTATACCTGAAGATTTATCCCAGAAATTTTATTCCAAACAGGAAGCAAAGGTACAGGTTCTTATTGATGGCGTAAATGCAAACTCTGCAACAATAATAAGAAATTATTTTAACCTGGCTACAATGAATTTCTCGTCAAAGCTTTCTTCAGATTATCTTGCCGTAACCGGAAAAGCATCTTATCTGCCAATAGATTTTCGGCCGATCTTCTGGTTCAATCCTGAATTGAAATCAACAATCTTCCTTATTCCCGGGCTTATTGCAATGATTCTTATAATAACAGGAGTTGTATCAATTACTTTATCAATTGTAAAAGAAAAAGAGCTTGGAACAATTGAGCAGATAAATGTATCTCCTTTATCGGCGCTGGAATTAATAATCGGAAAGACTGCACCGAATATTGTTATATCTTTTATTGTGGCGGTTATTATTTTAGCGGGCGGCTATTTCCTTTTTGATATTACAATTAAAGGCAGCATTATTCTGCTTGCTGTAACCACCTTGCTTTATATTATAGCATCATTAAGTATGGGAATACTTGTTTCAACAATAGCAGAATCCCAGCAGGTTGCTTTCCAGGCGGCATCACTTATTTCTATGCTTCCTTCCATGCTTTTATCCGGATTCATATTTCCTATTGAAAGTATGCCTGTAGTTATCCAGGTGCTTACAAATATTACTCCGGCAAAATTTTTCATGGTCATTCTTAGGGATATTCTTATTAAAGGTGTGGGACTTGAAGCCTTTTATATGCAGGTAATTTATTTATTAATATTTTCTTTGGTCCTTTTGGCAATTGCTACGGTAAGATATAAAAAATCAGCCAACGCTTAAAAAGGCAGGAGCAGAAAAGTGAAAGTAATAATCAACTTAATTATAAAGGAACTTATACAGGTTAAACGTGATCCGAAATTATTCAGGATAGTTCTTATTGCGCCTGTTCTTCAATTAATTTTGCTCGGTTATGCGGCAACCCTTGACGTTGAAAATATTAGCGTGGTTGTGCTGGATCAGGATAAAACCTTTGCAAGCAGGCAGCTTAACGAAAAACTTACAAGCTCTGGTTACTTTAACATAAACTATTACACTGATAATTATGATGAAATAATTGAACTGATAAATAAAGGAAAAGTTTTTACTGCCCTCGTTATTCCCAAAGACTTTGAGAAAAAAATAAACAGGAGAGAAACAGTTCAGCTTCAGATTATTTGCGATGGCTCCGATGGAAACAAAGCCGGCATTTCAGTTGGATATCTACAGGGAATTATTAGCAGCTATACTTCAAAAATCCTGATGGATGTGAGGGATAAATACGGACTTAAAACAATAAATGCGGGTAGTATAACTTCCGAAGTAAGAGTTTGGTACAATCCTGATTTGAAAACAAGGAACTTTATGGTTCCAAGTGTTATGGCTTTAATTCTTGTTGTAACAACAACAGTAATGATGGCGATGGGCGTTGTTAAGGAACGCGAGATTGGTACTCTAGAACAATTAATTGTTACACCAATAAAACCATTTCAGCTAATAATCGGGAAATTAATTCCGTTCGTAATAATCGGCTTTATAGATTTTTTAATTGTTGTTACTGTAATGGTATTATGGTTTGGGATCGCAGTGCGCGGAGATTTCCTCTTTCTGCTTTTTACATCGTTCATATTTATTATGTCCACATTGGGATTGGGATTATTCATCTCGACAATTTCAAAAACACAGCAACAGGCAATGATGGTTGCTATGTTTGGTATACTAATGCCAATGATTTATTTATCAGGATTTGCTTTCCCCATTGAAAACATGCCACAGCTAATTCAGTACATTACTTATGCAATTCCTTTAAGATATTACATTACAATTCTGCGGGGAATAATTTTGAAAGGCACCGGTTTCTCCGGTCTTTGGCTGGAAACTTTGATTATGTTTTTGATGGGTGCAGGTTTATTAATTCTCAGTTCACTAAGATTCAGGAGAAAGCTGGAGTAGAGCATCGGAACGAAATGTTAGAAGCCTGTTGCAAACTGCAAACTGGAAAACCGGAAATTGGAAACTGGGAATTAGTCCTTTGCCGGTAAATATTTTTGCTAACTAAGATTGAAATATTTTTTCCCTCTCCGCTTCTGCCTTTCACTCATTCACCGTTTCTTTCTCACATTCATCCTCACCTTGTTTAATAGTCTTCTACCGGCACAGCATCATACATTATCAATGGCATAATCAGGGAAACTATAAAAACTATTACTGCAAGCGCTACAAAGAAATATCCGACAAGGTAATCAAGTTCAAGTATACCGAGTGTACTTAGAATATATGTCCAGTCATGGTAAACTTTATTTCCGCCAAGCAAATGTAGCTTGCGTGCCTGTGCATCTGCTGCATATACGCTTATGTTTATTAAGTTTTGTCCTAACCACAACAGCGAAACCTGTACACCGGTTTTGTACTGGTTCCTGAAAAAGTAAAAAGCAATTAACGAGGGAAGAATAATTTGCATTAAGGTACCGCCAAGAGTATAAATAAATTTCCCGAACAGCATAAACACAAGGTGACCGCCTTCGTGAATTATCAGGTCGGCAGTATCAATAAATGTATAATCCCCCCGGTTAATTAACCAGTACAGCATTATAGGAAACATAATGATTGAGGGAAGCCACCTCATTATTTCTTTTTTCCGGTCGTAAGGTTTGGTTTCTAATTCCAATTTATAACGCCTGTAATTGTTTGTTTTTTTCAAAAAGAAATATAAGCTAATATTGTCTTGTGGTACAGTAATAATTATGGCAAAAAACAAGAGAATTTTATCTGCCTGGGATTAAAGTAACAATTAAAAAAAAATTTTAAAACACAGTGGCATCTTATTAATTAATTGTTAAATTATTATTAAGGCAGGTGAGGGGGAGAATAAAATCATTAATAATGTGGAAATCTCCTATGAAACAAGAGTACAGAAACCAAATAGATTCCGGGAACAACGAATTTCAGGCAAATCAATGTAATTGTACCGAAGGTGAAATTGCCTTGCTCTTTAACAACATTAAAAAAGAGCTAAAGACAGATAAAGCGTACGAAGAATTTTTTAAGCAGTATAATGCCGATAGCGTTGACGCATTTATTGAAAACTATGCTTCTAAAAAAGCCCGTTATATAACCTACGGTGAGATGCTTAATAAAAACAGCGAACAGGCTTCAATCAGACGACAGGATGAGGCCGAAGAAAGATTATGGGAAATTCAGAGAAAAAAACTTTTTGATCTTGAATGCCAGTGGCGGGCCGAGACAATAAAAATTCCGGGGGTTGATATAACTGCGGATTTTGAATATTGGGAAAAGAATATTGCCAACTGTCCTTTCCTTGCACAAATAACTGAAGACGAGTTTGAACTATACCAGGATTATATTTCAAGTGACGACTTCTTTGATTTTAAAATGGAATATGTCTGGATGAATTATAATGACATTAAAGGCAGATATAACGAACACGGTAGTCTTCCACCCTGGTACGAATATTATGATCTTCGTAAAGGGACCGGCTCATTCCTTATTTTACCTGATGTTCGCGGCGAAAAAGAAGAATATTATCTTAATATTTGGCGCAGTTATAAAGCGGCTGAGTTTGATAGTAAAATTAAGTCGGTTAAAAAAGATGCAAGACCTTTTCTTAAAAGCTATGATATAAAAGTTATAGAAGATTTTATTAAAAAATTTGAAGACCTCAGAATGCATGAATATTTTAAAATGTACGAGAGTGAGTTATATAAATCCAACGATGAGGTGGAAAGAGCTTTTGTTACTTTAAAGGATGCTGATGAAGAAATATCCTTACCCTGTAATACTAACTGGAGAGCTTCTATAATTCAGGCTGCAAGAAGTTATGAAAAAAGAAAACTGATTGAAGCTTTGCGAAATGCATATTCAAAATATAAATACCGGCTTGAGGTTGGAATATCCCCTGAAACATTAGACCAGGAGGATGATATTGAATGGATCAAAGAATGGTCTGATGAGGTTAAAAACAAAATAATCAATGCAAGAGTTTTAAATAATGAACCGGCTGATTTGAATTTTTAAGTTGCCGCCAAAATTTTTTCATTACATAGAATAAAGATTTTAATTCTGTTAATCTTCTGAATTTTTTATATTGCATAAGACTTCAAATTCGATTAAAAAATAAGGAGGAATTATGCTTGAAAAGATTAAAGAATATCTTGGTAATAATGCAGAACAGCTTTTATCATACGTTGCTAAGTTTCCAAAAGAACAATTAACTTTACCCGGGCCGGATTTTGTAGACAGAGTTTTTTATCATTCCGACCGCTCAATTAATGTTTTAAAGAATCTTCAATGGATTTATTCTTCAGGAAGATTAGCGGGAACAGGTTATCTTTCAATACTTCCGGTTGACCAGGGAATTGAACATTCGGCCGGCGCATCGTTTGCAAAAAATCCTGCTTACTTTGACCCTGAGAATATTGTTATGCTTGCAATTGAAGGCGGGTGTAATGCTGTTGCCTCAACACTTGGGGTGCTTGGAATGTGCTCAAGAAAATATGCTCACAAAATTCCGTTCATCGTTAAAATAAATCATAATGAGTTACTCACTTTCCCGAATAAAGCTGACCAGATTTTATTTGCAGGAGTTGACCAGGCTTACGATATGGGTGCTGCTGCTGTTGGTGCAACAATTTATTTCGGCTCCGAAGAAAGCGGAAGACAAATAGTTGAAATAAGCGAAGCTTTTAAATATGCTCATCAACTTGGATTGGTAACAATTCTTTGGTGCTACCTTAGGAATAAGGATTTTAAGAAAGATAAGGATTATCATCTTTCAGCGGATTTAACCGGGCAGGCAAATCATCTTGGTGTAACGATAGAGGCTGATATTATAAAACAAAAATTACCGGAGAATAACGGCGGCTACACTGCTTTAAATATGGGCAATTCATCTTACGGTAAAATTGATAAGCGTGTATACACCGAGCTAACAACCGATCATCCTATTGATCTGACACGTTACCAGGTAATAAATAATTACATGGGTAAAGCCGGATTGATAAACAGCGGAGGAGCTTCCGGTGAAAATGATTTTGCAGAGGCCTGTAAGACCGCAGTAATTAATAAACGTGCAGGAGGAATGGGATTAATATCCGGCAGAAAAGCATTCCAGAGACCAATGAACGAAGGCGTTAAATTATTAAATGTTATTCAGGATGTTTATTTGTGTAAGGAAGTGACTATAGCTTAAAGGGATTCCGGGTTACCGGGTACCTGATAATGGATAATATAATTTCCAATATATGGTATCCGGCATCCGGTAACAAAATGTTTAAAGTGTGAGCAGGTAATCTGCAATCTTTCCTAAATCTTTTACATCAAGATTATTAAACGGCGGCATAATAGTGTTGTATCTTTGTTTATAATCTTTGAACCTGTCTTCGTCCATAAAGGAATTTGGATTCCGTAAATAATTTATAAGGCTTTCTCTGCTTGACCAGTTTTCTTTTAATCCTGTAAGACCAGGACCTAAGTTACTACCTTTAAGATCCTGCCCGTGGCATGAAGTACAACCATTTGCAGTAATCAGCGATAATGCATTTTGTTCGCCGGCAGGCGGGGGAGCATTCATTTCCATACCCGGATGTATTGGTGCTTCTTCTTTTTGAGTTAGTTTTTGTAACCCAAAAAGTATTAGAAATAAAACAAGAAAACCGGCAACCCATATTTGCGTCTTTGTCATTCAATTTCCTTTAACTGAGTTTTAACAAAACAAAATATAAGGTGAAGATGGTTCAACTACAACGGGATTAAATTTCGTCTTCCATCATTACTTCACCCTGAATGCTTATAACCACAACTTTAAGGGGAATATCTTTGCCGGATAATTGTATAGCCTGCTGGGCAAGCTGCAGCAACCCGCGGCAGCACGGAACTTCCATAATCATCACCGTAAGCGAATTTATATTTGCTTCTTCGATCATCATTGAAAGTTTTTTAAGATATATTTCTTTTCCGGTATCAAGTTTTGGACAGGCGATAGCTAATTTTTTCCCATTAAGAAAATCATAATGGAAATCTCCGTAGCTAAATGCGCAGCAATCTGCAGCAAGCAGAATATCTGCATTATGAAAATGAACCGCAGTTGGATTTATTAAATGTAACTGGATTGGCCAATGCGTAAGTTGAGAATTTCTTTTTTCACCTGATTCAAAAGCAACAACACTCTTTTTTATTTCCTGGTTTCTGCTTCCGGGGCAACCAACATGGTGCAAAGTTTTATTTTGAAGATAATCAGGAACCGGAATATTGTTTTCATTTAAATATTCCAAAGCTTCTTTAAGAAATTTTATTTCATTATGATCCTGCAGGTGCTTCAGGTGAGCGAGTATAACATTCTGCCCGCCCTTTACAATATAGTCCATTACTTTTCTCTCATCATACAGTTCGGCTTCACGCTCTTCAATTGTAATAGCGCCCTGCGGGCAATGACCAAGGCAGGCACCAAGACCATCGCAGAACAGATCACTTATCAATCGGGCTTTGCCATCAATTATTTGCAATGCACCTTCGACACAGTTTGGTACGCAAACTCCGCAACCGTCGCATTTCGCTTCATCTATCTGAACTATTTTTCTTTTCATTAAAAACCAGACTTATTTTCGGAATTTTTTATCCGAAATTAATAAATTTTTACTTTCTCTGCAAGGTAAAAATAAAATTCACCTGGAATGCATAACCTGTTTTAACTACTTTTGTAAAAAACTTAAGGAGGATTTATGTACTACAAAATTTCTGATTTTATAAACGACTGGAATTTGGAAAGCGAATCTACATTAAAACTTTTCAGGGTAATAACAGATAAGTCGCTGTCTCAGAAAGTTTGGGAAGAAGGCAGAACACTTGGAGAACTTGCATGGCATATCACAACATCGGTTGGTGAAATGCTTGATAAGGTTGGATTTAAAAATGATTTGCCTCAGGATATGGAAAGTATTCCAGGTTATGCAGCAGAAATAGTTTCAACTTATGAAAGAGCATCTGCATTCGTTAAAGATGCCATTCCCGATAAATGGAAAGATGAAAACCTTGATGAAGAAATTAATATGTACGGAGAAATGTGGAAGAACGGAAGCACTTTAACAATTCTGGTTACGCACCAGATTCATCACCGCGGGCAGTTAACTGTTTTAATGCGCCAGGCAGGTTTGAAGGTTCCGGGTATTTATGGCCCGGCAAGAGAAGAGTGGACAGCTTACGGAATGCCGGTACAGAAATAACCAAACAGAATTTTGTTCGTCTAAAAAAACAAAGATTGAAACAGGTTGTGATAAAAAATTTTTTATTCCGGTTCAGGTTTGCCCTTGTAACATTTATTTTACTTGGTGGATATATTTTATTTCACGGGCAAGTAATGAATTTATATCACTGCCCGTTTCATTCAGTTACCGGTTTGTATTGCCCTGGCTGTGGTGGTTTAAGAGCAGTTGATTCATTGTTGAAATTTGATTTTACAAATGCGTTAAGGTATAACCCTCTTGTGGTAGCATTTATACCTTTATTTCTTTTAGGATTTAACAGAAGTATAAGAGAAAAATTTTTCAAAGCTGAATTCATAAAAATAAAATTTCCGTTGGTCTTGCTTTGTTTAGTAATTTGCTTCGGAGTTTTAAGAAATATTTTTCCTTTATAATAAATGAATGAATAATAATTTGAGGTAACAATGTTTTGTAGAAATTGCGGCAGAGAAGTTAATCCACAAGCGGTAATATGTGTATCCTGCGGAGTCCATCCTGCAAAAGGGAATAAACATTGCCAGTGGTGCGGTGCAGAAACAAATCCTTATGCCGAAGTATGTATTAAATGCGGGGTGCGTCTTGCAAAATTTACACCGGCAAATGCAAAATCAAAACTTGTTGCCGGGCTGCTGGGAATATTTATTGGCGGATTAGGCATTCATCGATTTTATCTTGGTTATAACGGGATTGGAATTTTACAGATTGTGGTTACAATTATAACATGCGGAATTGGTCACCTGTGGGGATTTGTAGAAGGAATTCTGATTCTTACAGGCAACATTAACAAGGATGCGCAGGGCAACGATCTTATAGATTAATTATCTTTTAATTATGAATAAGTCTCATTACAGAATAACTACATGTTTAATTCTGCTGTTCATATTTACCAGCTTGTTGTATGCAGGTGAAGATTCGAAATCAAAGGAAGATTCAGTTAACTGGAAAATTTCGTTAAATAACCTTCACCTGGATTTTATTCCTTTCCTTGTAGTTAATAACGGCAGCCTCTTTTCTGATATTGAGTTCTTTAAGTTTAAAAATATTCACTTGCAAACCCGGGTTGGTCTAGGAGTGACCTATTTTTTTCATATGGCATTAGCCGATGGAGGTGGAGAGGTAGATGGTTCTCCATTTGCTGATATTGATGCTTTGCTACTATTCGGAAGTCAGAGAGATAAAAGGTTGATATTTGAATTTTATGCTGGATATAGTTACAGAATAAATTTGAAAAGTAATACTGATAATTATCCGGCGCATTTATTTAAATACGGTTTTGAAATAGACTGGATGTTTTGGCGACAATTTATGGGACTTCAGTTAAAAGCTTGCTTAACCAAAAGTAAAAACGGAATTGAAGAAGACATCTTCGGTTTGGGATTTACTTTTTGTTTGCCGAGCAAATACCTCTGAAATCAATTTATGATCTTTTAATCAACCAGCAGCAACAGGGCAACAACGGCGGCTACTCTTCCTAAATTAAAAGCAACACGCTCGGTTTTGTTTTTAAATCCCCAGTTGCCATACCATAATTGATAATTAGAAATCCCACAATAATAAAACCGCAGCCGCTGCAAGTCTTCCAACATCAAAAGCAACACGTTCGGTTTTGTTTTTAAATCCCCAGTTACCATACCATTTGGGGAATGGATATAAAGCATCACCGTGAACCAGATGACCGAATTCAAGATCCCATATTTCACTTCCGATAAGAAATGAAATTGCCGTGGTTTTAATGAATTGCCAGAGAGTGGCATCCTTTCCGTAATTGTAAGATGTATAAGCAAGAAGGCCGACTGTTAATGCAGTACCACCTAAATAAACTTCATCGCTCTTAACCCAGCCTGGTAAAGGACGTTCAGACTTTTCCCAGATTCGAGCATCAATTAAAGATTTATGCACGAGTGTTAATACAACCGCACCGGCATATAACCATTTGTTGGTTTTTTCACCTGTCTGCCCTAAAAATTTTATCGATTGATCTGTTGTTTGATCAGAAAGATTCTGAGTCTTGTCGTCTGACTGGTCAACGAATAAAACTGATTTTACCGAAGGAGTAATTGAAGAAGCTGTCTTATCATTATTAATCTGAGCAGAAGTAATAGCCGGGTTATCATTTGTTTGTTCTGCAAGAAGCAATGGTTCACCGTGTATCGTTTCTGGAAGCGGTAATGAATTCTCGGGCGTCTGCCCGGTAAGTATCATCGGTATAATTAAAAGCAAAATTAATAAACGCATATGGCTATCCCTCGCCAGGAAATTGGTTAACATCCTTGTTAGTAAATTGTATTCTGCAAGCAGGGTTTGAAATAAAACTCTTACATACAGAAAATGATTTGTATCCGAATTTCTAAATCAATAGAAATATCATTACCCATTATCAAAAACAGGTTTAAATTCTCTTATGGTAAATTGATTTTGTAAGGAATCATATAAGGATGAATATTCTGTGTAAGAATATTTGTTTGTGCAGAATGACTGGCTTGAAGATTTTACCAATCAAAAAAATCAGAACAAATTGTTTTTCATCCTTGACTACAATAAGAGCATTTCCTATTCATATTATCGGTAACCGGGTAAATAAGTTTATGGTGTGTAATAAAATATTTCTAATTTTTTCAACTGAAATGATTGATTATTAAAAAGATGTTTGAGATCAGATCAATATTTTAATTAACGGTGTTGCAAAGATAGTCCGGGGTTTTATTTGCCGTTCAGATCTTTGTCATAATTCTCTTTGAATTTTTTAATAGCATTGAAAACAGATTCCGCTACGTCTGACTGGCCTTCTTTGCTGCTTAAATATGCAGCATTCTTTTTGTTTGATAAGTAACCGCTTTCAACAAGAACGCTTGGCATAGATGCGCCGACAAGCACATAAAACCCAGCCTGCTTAACTCCGCCACTTTGCAGGTCGTTGTTTCCTTCGAACTGTTTTGTTAATAAGTCGGCAAAATTTTCCGAGTATTTCATAAACGATGAATGAGCCATTGTTACAAGAATAAAATTTTCATCGGTTAATTCCTGGTAACGCTTGGGGTTATCTTCGTATTTGATAACGCTGTTTTCCATCTGGGCTATTTCAATTGCTTCGCGGGTTCTTCCTGGCCGAAGCAGGTAAACCTCAAAACCATTAAGATGTGTTGGTTTTTGTTTTGTTGAATTGCAGTGAATGGATATAAACAAATTTCCATTCTTCTCGTTTGCAATTTTTCCACGTTTGTACAGTTCAACAAACTTATCCGAGGCTCTGGTATAAATTACTTTTACGTCTTCAAGATTTTTCTCTATTAATTCGCCAAGCTTTAATGTAATTGCAAGATTAATGTCTTTTTCCTTTGCGCCATTAATACCAATTGCGCCGGGGTCTTTACCGCCATGCCCGGCATCTAAAATTATTGTATCAAATTTCCATCGCTCAATATCTTTAGCGCTTGCTGTTCCGGAAAATATTTTATTGTGAACGGTAATTAATAATTCTTTACCGTTCTTTTCTTTTATCGCTTCGGAGGTTGAATAACCTTCATCCAACAGGAATTCAATACGTGAATTGCTTTCCTGGTTTTTAGCTGAAATCTTTTTTATTAATCCTGATGGTTCTGTCGAATTAATTTTATCTTCGTTAAGAGTTAGTCCAACAATGTTAAGAAACAGCTTCCCATCGGAAATGGACTGGCTGAACTTGTTGAAAGTTTTTGATGAATTAAGCCTTATTAAAGTCCCGTTTGCCTTTACATCAAATCTGATAGAAGAAATATCATAGTTGACATTTTCTTTGGTTGTAACATTTTTTTCGTTCTCAGCTATTTCAACTTCTTCTTTATTCTCTTCTTCAGGTATTTCATTTTTTATTTCAACTTCGGTTTCTCTACTTTCCTCTTTACTTTCAGCTATCATTTCTTCAACACCTGGCAAAGTAATTTTTCTTCCGCTTGATTTTGAAAGAATGCCGGCCGTGTACCTGAGTGGGATCAATATATCGTCCTTGCCCGGCAGTGTGGCCACAGGTATTTGTATTATTTCCTGTTTACCATCCTTTTGGGAGGTTACAACCATGAACTGATTATTCAATGTAAACTTTACGATGTAGGAAGGAAATTTAATTTCAATTTTTTTTGCAGATGAATTATACAGTGTTTGTCCGCCAAGAATTTCTTCTAAACTTTTAACCGGAATAAAGCTTAAACCGTATTTATCCATTGCCGGCAGAAGAACTTCCTCATCATCAACCTTTATCTGGACGGAAGATTTCTGAGCGTAGAAAGAATTAATCAGTATGAATAAAAAAATTAAACCTAACTTGATTTTCATTTTAACCAATGAAGGGTATTAACAAACCGGTTTTCTTTTTATATGTTGTAAACTCTTCTTTAAAGTGCTTCATTAAAAGTTTATCCTCAAACAGTGAACGCATTACCAAAAGCGGTATTTCAATAATTATAAGAATTAAAACTGTGTAACTCAATAATGCGGCAACTGCTCCAAGATCTGCAAATATTTGTCCAAGATAATACGGGTGCCTTATTAATTTGAAAGGACCGCCTTTTACAAGTTTATGGTTCTTCAGAATTACAATTTCATTCGAGTAGTTATCTCCCATTGTTCTGTAAGCCCATATCTGGAACCAGGAAGAAATAACGTACATAATCAAACCGGCAATTCTTATTGTTTGAAGCTCCGGATATTTACTGTAATCAAGAGTGCCAAGCTGAAAGACCGAGGCGATTACAAGTATAAGTATAACCACGGATAAATTCGGCGGCAGCTTTTGAAGAAATGTCTTGGGTTTTTCCTTTACGTTGGTTATTGCAGTTTTAATTCCTTTTGCCGCACCGGAAATATTTGCGCCGAACGTTGCGACTAAGTTAATGCCGAATAAAATATTTATTGGATCCATATTCTTAAAATTTTATTTCAAATATAAAAAGGAGAAAGGCTAATTCCCAATGGCAAAAACGATAAAGTCCGTTGGGGACTATTATTGCATAGCGCCGGATCTTACAAGAGTAAGATTAAAAGTAGGAGTAAGAATAAATTTAAAATGAATTGGAGAAACTGTGAAGCGGGGATAAATAGAAAAACAAACGACCGAAGAGAAAAACTGAGGCTGGGTAAATATTTAGCAATTGGAAATTGGAAAATGGAAAATGGTAAATGGAAAATGTCCCGCAAACGGGATCAGCCTCTGGCTGAGAAATTGTGAGTTTTTATCCGCCTTTGGCGGAGGTTATTGGTTATTCAACATTAATGGCTGTGAGTAATTCAATGGTCATAAGCTCACTGCGTTCGCGTCATTCAATTGTCATACAATTGAGAAATAGAAATCAGCAATTAGAAATTGGTAATTGGAAATTTTCAATCGCCTTAAGTGGTGTTAATTAGTTACTTATAATTGAATGGTGGCTTGCAACCTTGCCTTCTTGCAACCTTGCACCAATCCATTCTTGCATCTTCGATAGTAATTCAATTGTAATTCATAGTAATACAATAGTTGTTCACCGATTCACCATGTCACCGGTTCTGCATTCATTCAGGTTTAACTGCCTCCGGGAGTCATTCATCCATTCAGTATTTGTTCTCCGTTCATCACTCTTCGCTCTTCACTGGATTAATTGTTTTTAACCGCCATGAAGTATTGACAAGAAAAAATTAATAGTTTATTATTGCAAAAGATTTTAACACAATAATCTTTGCGGGGGCAAAGTGGGTTTAAGTTTTCCAAATAGCTGTCTTATTTACTCGCCAAAACGATTATACAATAACTATATTAATTCCGAAAGTTTGAATGAGAATAACTGATGGTTGCAGGGAGTGTAATAATAAATAAACGGCAGCCAAAGTTATTAGATTTGGTAAGGAATACGCTTAGATCTAACCACTATAGTATAAAGACTGAAGAAAGCTATATAGCATGGATAAAGAGATTTATATTATTCAACAATAAAAATCATCCCGATAATTTAGGGTCAGAAGCAATACGTAATTATTTAAACTTCCTGGCAATAGAAAAACATGTAAGTTCATCAACGTTAAATCAAGCTTTGCAGGGAATTCTATATTTATATAAGAATGTACTAAATAAAGATATTGGCTGGATTGATGGTATAAAACATATTACAAGAATAAAACATTTACCCGTAGTGTTTTCTAAAAAAGAAGTAAATAAAATATTTGAAAATCTTGAGGGAATACCAAAACTGGTTATTTCATTATTATATGGGAGCGGATTAAGGTTATCAGAGGCGCTAAGTTTAAGGATTAAGGACATTGATTTTGATTATAAACAAATAATTGTAAGAGATGGAAAGGGCGAAAAGGACAGACACACAATACTCCCAATTACTTTATTGAATGAATTCAAGAAACACCTTAATGATGTTTATTTACAACATAAGAAGGATTTAAAGAATGGTAAGGGCGAGACAATACTACCTTATGCTTTAGTAAGAAAATATCCGAATGCAGGGAAAGAATTTGGTTGGCAATATGCATTTCCGGCTGATAAGTTTATAAAAGATAAAGAAAGCGGACTTGTTTTTAGATGGCATATACATGAAAGTACCATACAGAGAGCGGTAAAGGATGCGATTAAAAAAGCAGGAATAACCAAGCAAGGAAGTCCTCATACATTTCGACATTCGTTTGCCACTCATCTTCTGGAAAACGGGTATGATATAAGAACAATCCAGGAGTTATTGGGTCATCAATCAGTTAAAACAACTATGATTTACACTCACGTTTTAAATAAAGGTATTGGAGTAAAGAGTCCATTAGACTGAAGCAGGATAGAATATATATATGCACGACCTATTTTTAAATATTGAGAATTCAGAAGAAAACAAAAATATATGGAACGCATATATGCAAGCTGCTGCATATATAAATTCCAAAGGTTATAAATAATTGCAGCATAAGTAATAGTTATACGTTATCTAATATGAATAAACGATATCAAGTATTTGTCAGTTCAACGTATCAAGATTTGATTCTTGAACGAAATGAAGTAATGAAAGCACTACTAGAATTAGATTGCATTCCGTGTGGTATGGAGTATTTCCCAGCCGCCAATGAAGATCAGTGGAGCTATATCAAAAAGCTAATTGAAGAATGTGATTATTATATAGTTATCACTGCTGGTAAGTATGGTTCACAAGACGAACTTGGTATTAGCTATACACAGAAAGAATATGAGTACGCTATTGAAAAAGGTATTCCAGTTATAGGATTTCTACATAACAACATCAATAAACTATCCTTAGAAAAATCAGAAACTGACGTTGATACAAAAAAGAAACTCGATGAATTTCATAAACTAGTGAAATGTAAATTGTGTCGTTTTTGGGAATCCCCAGAAGAATTGGGCTCTGTTGTAAGTCGAAGTTTGACGCAAGAAATAAAAAGAAATCCCAGAATCGGATGGATTAAAGCCGATAGAGTATTATCGGAAAACGCGGCTGAAGAAATTTTACTTCTTAAAAAGAAAAATGAAGAATTGTCCAAAGATTTAGAATTGGCTCTACTTAGACCACCACAAACATCACAAGGGTTAGCTCAAGGTGAAGATATATTTGAATTCACTGTTGATGTATTTATAAATTATAGAATCGAAAGCTCATATTGGAATAAAGAGCAAGAAATTGGACAATACAGAGTTCAGCTTTCTTGGAATGATATTTTTATCAATTCAACCTCAAAGCTATTAAATGAGAAACGTGAATCTAGTTTTAAAACATATGTTAACCAGATGCCGAAGGTATTTGAATATTTGTCAAAAGATGTATACAAAAAGATTAATGAATTTGAGAAAAGGATTGAAACTGATTTAAAGAAAAATCCAAAATCAGAAAAGATTCAGATTATGGACGAATTCAAATACAAGATAAAAGAAGAAGATTTTCAAACAATCAAAATACAGTTGATTGCTTTAGGATTATTAGAATTATCTAAAGATAAAAGTGAGAAAGGTTCTGTAATAAGTTTAATTAAAATATCACCTTACGGTGAAAAAAAACTTATTCAATTAAAAGCAGTAAAAAGTAACGTATAACAAGCAAATCAACCGGACGCCATTTTTCAATTTGGCATTTGTGGTGTTCTTATGTTTAGTGAAATTAACTACATTGTTTTCAGCAGTGTACAAATAAATTAAATTGTTGCAACCGGCTTGTTTGGTTGAATTTACAAACCGGTTGCTAAATTATTGGCGTTGTCTTTCTAATCGGCATTCTTGTTATGGGGCGCCGGTTATTTGCAGCGCCGTTATA
>QZKB01000133.1 GCA_003599415.1 Ignavibacteriales bacterium
AGTTGTTAAATATTCTTCTGCGGCAGAAATTACTTTATTAATAATATCATCAAGTTTTGTATTAAACAAACGGGTACCAGCTGCAGTCTGATGACCACCACCGCCGAATTCTTCTGCAAGCAGATTCACTTTAATATTATTTTTTGACCTGAAAGAAATTTTTACCCCATCGTGCAATTCAAAAAATAACAGCCCTATTTTAACACCTTTAATTGATAAACAATAATTCACAAATCCATCAACCTCAGATTCATCTGCACCAAATCTTTGAATCGTATCTCTGTGTATTACCATAAAAGCAATTTCATAATTTTTATTAAACTGAATATTGGAAAGACTTTCTCCAAGTAATTTTAATTTACTATAATTATTCTGATCGTAAATTTCATTATAAATTTCAACCGGATTAGCCCCGGCATCTAACAGTTTTGCAATCAACCTATGTACTTCGGCAGTTGTTTTTTCAAACCTGAACGAACCAAGGTCAGTCATTATACCTGCGTAAACCGGAACAGCAATCTCATGTGTAATTTCAGTAATTCGTGTCTTTTCAATAAAATCTGCTATAACATGACAGGTTGCAGAATAAGAAACATCACTAAACATATAATCAACAAAATCTTCTGCGTTCTGATGATGATCCAGACATATCTTTAAACTTTTACTTGCTAGAAGATATTTTTCCATCTTAACAAGCCGCTTAGGATTATTTAAATCGACGACAATTAAAACATCAGACTCATTTAATGCCTCTGAATGCTTTGATTCTTCAAATCTTTCAATTAGCGTTTCAGGATCAAGAAACATCAGGTAATATGGAGTAGCACTATGATTTACAATCCTGACTTTCTTACCAAGTGTTTTTAAAATTTCATACATAGCAATCTCAGATCCAATCGCATCGGCATCGGGATTAACATGTGTCGTAATCAGAAAGGAATTGTTCTCCTTCAGTATTTTTTCAAGTAATGAAAAATCTATAGTCAAACTTTACCCGGATTTACATTTAATAAAAAATTTTCCAAAATTTAACATAAAAAAAAGGTGAAAAAATAAATTCTTCACCTTGAATTATATAAAAAATCCCAACTAAATCACAGTTTCAGCTTACACTCCAGGTATTACCGCTGAACAATAACTTCTGCAGGTCACCTTCACCTTTCTTTTGTTTGATCATATCAATCTGTTTGTTCACTTCAGCATCATAAGTCGGTTTCTGGATTTGCCTGAATACACCAATCGGAGTCGGATACTTAGGATCATTACTCATTTGTCCTAGCAGGTAAGCTAAAACAACACTCTCATCAAACTCGTTATGAACTAACAAATCATTTACAGAATATTTTCCTTCGGTTATTGAAACAACTTTAGGAGTAGTTCCATCAATAATAATTCCTTTATCCTTAGCTTTTCCGAATACCATTGGTTTGCCATGTTCAAGTACCAATACATGATCATCTTTAGTATCTTTCTCGGTTAGCAGTTCAAAAGCACCATCATTAAAGATATTGCAGTTCTGATATATTTCAATGAAAGCTGTACCTTTATGCTCGGCGGCTCTTTTAATAACTGATTGAAGATGTTTGGGATCCCTGTCCAAAGATCTTGCAACAAAGCTGCATTCGGCACCTAATGCAAGTGTAACCGGATTAAAAGGATAGTCGATGCTTCCAAAAGGTGTACTCTTTGTAACTTTTCCCTTTTCGGAGGTTGGAGAATACTGACCTTTTGTTAAACCATAAATTCTGTTATTAAAGAGGAGAATTTTCAAATCGATATTTTTTCTGCAGGTATGAATAAAGTGATTACCTCCGATACTTAGCATATCACCATCTCCGGTTGCTACCCAAACAGATAAGTCAGGATTTGCGATCTTTACACCCGAGGCAATTGCTGCGGCTCTGCCATGAATTCCATGAAATCCATATGTGCTCATATAGTATGGAAAACGACTTGAACAACCTATGCCTGATATCCAGACAATTTTTTCCTTTGGAATACCAAGATCGGGAAATACTCTTTGAGTTTGTGCCAGGATTGAGTAATCGCCGCAACCAGGACACCATCTTACATCCTGGTCAGACGCAAAATCCTTTGACGTCAATTTTAAATTTTTACTATCTATTAAGTTCTCAGCCATTATTTCCTCCTAAGATTTTTTCAATCTCATCTTCAATCTCTGCAGCTTTAAAAGGCAAACCGCGTACCTTGTTAAACTGCAATACATCAATCAGGTATTTGCTTCTGATTAACATTGCAAGCTGCCCAAGGTTAATTTCCGGTATAAGAATTTTTTTAAACCGTTTTAGTACTTCTCCTGTATTCTTCGGGAAAGGATTAAGATATTTTAACTGAGCGTGCGATACTTTTAATCCGTTATTTCTGCATCTTGTTACTGCTTCTGTAATTGCACCATGAGTACTTCCCCATCCAAGCACAAGCAGCTCTCCTTCCTGTTCATGAATAACCTGCAAATCAGGAATATCAATTTCAGCATTCTGAATTTTTTGATTACGCAGTTTAACCATGAAATCATGATTCTCAGGTTCATAGTTAACGTTGCCGTATATATTATTTTTTTCCAAACCGCCAATCCGATGTTCTAAGCCTGCTGTACCGGGCTTTACCCAAGGACGAGCTAAATTTTCATCTCTTAAATACGGATGAAACTCTTCATTACCCGCCCACTTTTTAACAGGTATTTCAGGTAACTGACTGACATCAGAAATTTTCCAGGGTTCAGAACCGTTCGCCAGATAACCATCAGTTAAAAGAATAACAGGTGTCATATATTTCACTGCCAAACGTGAAGCTTCAATTGCCATATCAAAGCAATCACTTGGAGAAATTGCTGCAACAACAATAACCGGTGCTTCACCATTTCGACCATGAACCGCTTGCAGTAAATCTCCTTGTTCTGTTTTTGTCGGCAAACCAGTACTTGGTCCACCTCTTTGAACATCAACAATTACAAGCGGAAGTTCAGTCATAATTGCCAGACCAATTGCTTCAGTCTTTAATGCCAGTCCAGGTCCACTGGTTGTAGTAATGGCAAGTGAACCGGCGAATGATGCACCTATTGCTGAAGTTATACCTGCAATTTCATCTTCAGCCTGATATGTTTTAACACCAAAATTCTTATGTCTACTTAGTTCATGTAAAATATCCGAAGCCGGAGTAATCGGATAAGAACCAAGGAATAAAGGTAATCCGGATTTAACAGAAGCTGCAACGAAACCAATTGCAGTAGCTTCATTCCCGGAAATACTTTTATATATTCCTTTTTCTAAAACTGCAGGTTCAACGTGATAACGAGTAGTAAATATTTCAGTTGTTTCACCATAGAAATAACCTGCCTTCAAAGCTTTGGTATTTGCACTAACAAGTTCAGGTTTCTTGCTGAATTTATCCTGTATCCAATTCAGTGTTGCATCAAGTGGTCTATCGTATAACCAATACATCATACCGAGGGCAAAGAAGTTTTTACAACGCATAACTTCTTTATTTGAAAGCGGACAACCTTCCAAAGCTTTTACAGTAAGATTAGTAATCGGTACGCCAATTACATCATAACCTTTCAAAGAATCATCTTCAAGAGGATTATTTTCATAGTTAGCAAGCTTAAGATTCTTCAAATCAAATGCATCTGTATTAACTATAATTGTTGCGTCAGGTTTGAGATCTTTCAAATTAATTTTTAATGCGGCAGGATTCATTGCAACAAGCAAATCCGGATGATCGCCTGGTGTATGAACATCACTGCTGCTAAAATGAAGCTGATAGCCGCTTACGCCGTAAAGAGTTCCGGCAGGTGCACGTATTTCAGCCGGGTAATCCGGCAGTGTGCTAAGATCATTTCCGAATAAAGCAGTAGTATCACTGAATTGAGTTCCGGTCAATTGCATTCCATCTCCGGAATCGCCGGCAAATCTTACAGTAACATCTGTAAGACGTTTTACTTCTTTAGCCATAGTTTCTCTTTTAATTTATTAGTAGAATATTATTAAGTCTTTCTTTAAGAATCAACGATTTTAAAATCAATCAACCGCTTTCAGAATACTTAAAAACTCTTCAGGCTTTACAAAACCTGTTAATCTCTTAACTTCCTGCCCTCTGGAATTAATAAGAATTATCGTCGGCATCCCTACAATTTTAAATTTATTCCTGATCTTTTCTGTTTCTTCTGATAAAGATTTGGTCATATCCACTTTATAATTATCAAACCTTGCAGCTTCATCAATAACCTTCTGATCAGAATATGTAATAGCATCAAGTTCTTTACATGGAATACACCAGTCAGCGTAGAAGTCAATCATTATGGGCTGATTTGCTGCCTTACTTTGTTCAAAAGAAGTATCCGAATAAACTTTCCATTCAGGTGAAACTTCTTTTGATGGAATTAAAAAATAAACACCGGCAATAATAATTATAACAGATAAAACTGTTTTGAATATTCTGAATCCTTTTACCTTCTTCGCTGACTTATCAAAAATTAAAATATATAAAGCAGCGAGAATCATATAAACAGGCAGCACATACTTCGAAATTTCTTTTGGAATTAATGGCAATGCAAAATAGAGAGCCATTCCCAGAAGTATAAAACCAAAAATATGTTTGATAGCATCCATCCAGAAACCAGCTCTCGGTAAACTTTTAATCTTGCCGGAGAATAAAGCAAGAAATAAGTATGGCAAACCTAATCCAACAGCTAATGTAAAAAACATCAGGAAGCCGTAGAACGGATCACCCTTAGCACCAACATAAGTTACAAGTCCAAGAACAAAAGGACCGATACAAGGTGCCGCGACAATACCCATTGTTAATCCCATAAATAAAGCGCCAAAGTAACCACCCTTTGCACCACCTGCTTTAGCAACCCAGCTATCCGGCAATTTAAATTCATATAAACCGAACATACTAAGCGATAAAGCAATAAGTACTGCAACAATTGCAAGTATTACAAAAGTATTCTGAAGTAACGCTCCGAATACTGCCCCGCTTAATGCAGTTATAACTCCAATGACTGAATATGTAAATGCCATACCTAAAACGTAAAGCACGCCAAGGGTAAATAATTTTTTTGTACTGCCTTCACTCTGCCCGCCAAAGTAACCAACTGTTATCGGAATTAATGGGTAAACACAAGGTGTAAGATTAAGAGCGAGACCACCAAGAAAAACAAGTATTAAACTTAGCAGCAATCCGCTTTTCTCAAAATCTGAAGTAGTAGAATCTTTTTGTTGTATTTCGGCTTTCTGAAAATTCTCTGCTGACTTATTAGTTTCGCCCAACATCATATCAGACTTCTGAGCAACTGTATCTTTGTTTTGAAGAGAATCTGATTGCGAAGCATAAATTTCAAATGGAACAGACTGACTAACCGAATTAGGAGGCAGACAAGTACTGTTATTGCAAGCCTGGTAATTAAGTGCGATGTTTAATTTATATGAACCGGGTTTTGCTGTTTCCGGTAATTTGACTTTAGCTTCGATAATAAAATCTTTTTCATAAACTGAAACCGGTTTATCGGAAAAATCAAATTTCAATTCCATAGCAACCGGATACTTAATTGATTTTATTACCAGGTTAAGGTTAGTTGAGGTTAGTTTCAGAATTGTCGGGATTAGAAAATCATCGTTTGGTTTATTAGAATTAATATGCCATTCATCTTCAACAGTAACCTTAACAGTGATGTCTCTTTCATCCCCTGCTTTTAAATTTTCTTTATTGAACAAAGTTTTGATTGATACAAGGTTGGAATTCTGTTCAACCTGCGCATTCAATAAACCAGTAAATAGAATTATTGTTAAAATAAAAATTATGTATGTTGAAAGTACGTTCTGAAAATTATTCTTAATTGTAGTGTTCATTTTATTTGTTTTAGAAATAATACTATTCTTATTTATGTTTATCAATTTTTCCTTTCCATCTTCCATCTTACATTTTCCATCACCCATATTATCTTCTCCTCCATCCCTGTACAATCGGATATCTTCTTCCGTAGCCAAAAGCTTTGGTTGATATTCTTAACGCCGGAGCCGCCTGTTTTCTTTTAAATTCGTTCATATCTACCATCCTTAGAACATTTTTTATTATGTCAGGGTTTCCTAACTCTTTAACTATTTGGAAAAATTCTTTGTTTTCTTCAAGGTACATCTTCAGAATCTTGTCAAGAAAATCATATTCCGGTAAAGTATCCTGATCTACCTGGTTATGTTTCAGTTCAGCTGAAGGAGCCTTTTCAATAATCTCTTTCGGGATAATCTCCTCATCCATATTAATAAAATTACAAATCCTGTAAACATCTGTTTTATAAACATCGGCAATTACCGCAAGTGCACCGCACATATCTCCGTATAAAGTAGCGTAACCGGTTGCCAGTTCAGATTTGTTTCCTGTGGTTAAAAGAAGGTAACCGAATTTATTTGCCAGAGCCATTAAGTACATACCTCGTATTCTTGGCTGAATGTTCTCTTCAGTTATATCTTCTTTAGCGTTTCCAAATGCCGGTTTTAAAACTTCTTTTACCTTTTCAAATACAGGTTGAATTGGTATTAACCCTGATGAGATGCCGAGATTCTGTATTAGTTTCTTAGAATCATTAATACTTCCTTCGCTTGAAAACTCTGAAGGCATCATTATGACGTGTACATTTTCTTTGCCTAAGGCCTGAACAGCGATATATGTAACCAAAGCAGAATCAATTCCACCGCTTAAACCAACCAGCGCCTTTTTGAATCCTGTTTTGCTGCAATATTCCTTAACACCAAAGATTAACGCTTCTAATGCTTCTTCCTCGTAACCCGCTTCAACATCAGATATAGATTTATAATCTCCTTCGGTATCGAAAATGAAATAATCTTCAGAATATTTTTTCCCAAGCATTTTAAGAATGCCATCGCTGCCAAAGCACATACTTGCGCCGTCAAAAATTAAATCTGTCTGTGCACCCGCACAACAAACGTAAGCAAGGGGAAGTTTGTCTGCTTTTGTAAGTACGGAAAGCATTTCCCTTCTCTGTTCCCTTTTGCCAAAAGCATATGGCGAGGCTGAAATATTTACCAGAACTGTTGCTCCAAGTTTAACCTGCTTTTCAACAGGATCATTAACATATCGTCTCTTCTTCCAGTAATCAACATCGTTCCAGATATCTTCACAAATTGAAATGCCCAATTTTTCATCTTTGAATGCATGAATATCAGAATCTTTTCCCGATTCAAAATATCTTACTTCATCAAATACATCGTAGTTTGGAATGAGAGTTTTATTCTGAATGAACCTGATGTTTCCGTCGTAACATAATAAAGCAGAATTAAATACATCGGTACCAACATCATCAAAGGACTCTGTTATTGCACCAAATATTAAACCTACTGATTTAGTTTCTGCTGCAATTTCTTCAGCGGCTTTCTTAACCGCTTCACGAAATTCTTTCTTCTCTACTAAATCCTGAGGCGGGTAACCGGGCAGCGCAAGTTCCGGACAAACTACCAAATCAACTTTATCTTTAATTCCTTTTTTATAATGTTCTAAAATTTTCAGCTTATTTCCTTCAATATCACCTATAATTGAATTAAGCTGGCAAACAGCAATTTTCATAATTCCCTTTTCTTGTTCGATGTAAAAATAGGAAAGATAAGAAGGTTAAGCAAAGCTAACAGGAATGATATTTTGACACTATAATTTTACCCGGGTTACTTTGAAATCAGTTATTTACAAATTTCCAGTAAAACAATCCTGGAGGTAAATTCATTTAGAAATTTCAGGTGTCTGTTTCTAATTATTAAATCCTTAAACTTCGAAATTGGTTGAACAATGTTTATTAATTCTGCCTGAGAACTCGGGAAGAATGCTGAAGAAACCACACACAGCCAGTTAATTATTCCTATTAAAGGAACATGTAAAGGTATAGAGAAGCACTTTCTTAAAGTGCAATTCGTTTTTTGGGATGGCAAATGAAACATAAATTTGTAAAGTCTAACGGGAAGCTGAGCGCTTTCAAATAAATAATTGCTAAAATTCCAGCATAATTGTTCGCGATCATTCTTATTCTGATCAATATGGCAAAAATCAAAATAAGCGCTTCCCGTAAGCCTGCCATCGGAGAAATGAAGTTTTTTCTTATTAAATAGAAGTAGTTCGTATGACGATAATTCTTTGGAAATGAAAGGATGTTTATTTTCTTTTATCATTATTATGTGCAAAATTTTTTTGTACATAATTTTAGATTATTTCATAACTCATTCAATCACATAAATATGTGATTAATCAATGAATGGTCTGGACTTAAATTTCCCCGCGCATCGATTTGCCAATGACCTCAGCTTTTGAATTTACATGTAATTTTCTATAGATATTTTTAATGTGATGTCTAACTGTTTCAATTGAATTACCAAGGTTATTAGCAATAGCCTTATAACTTAACCCGTCAACTAAACCGGCTACAATAAGTTGTTCCTTGTCTGTTAGCGGTGATTTATTTTTTTCCTGTTTGGCAGGATTGAAATGCTCCAAAATTTTCCTTGCTATCTGAGGAGACATTGGCGCACCGCCATTTTTTAATTCAATAATTGCTTCCTTAATTTTATTCAGCGGAGTGTTCTTTAACAGATAACCGGTAGCCCCGGCACAAAGCGACTGGAAAATTTTGTTGGCGTCATCATAAACCGTAAGCATAATAATATCAACATCCGGAAATTTTTGTTTTATAAATTTCATCCCGTTTATACCGGAGATACCCGGTAATCCAATATCAAGTAAAACAATATCCGGCGCTATACAAGAATCAGATAGTTTAAGAAAATCTTCCACTGATTCTGTTGCAAGTTCACAAAGAAACTCGCTTTGGTTTTTCAGAAATTCCTTCAGGGTTTCCCTGATGTCTGAAATGTCTTCTATTATAGCTATTGAAATCACATCCGAAATTAATTTCTTATTATGCATTCCGCAATCCCATAATTATGTTATTAAGCAGTTATCATCAATTTATTTTATAATTCTTTTCTTGTAAGAATTATTGTTAACCCATTTTCATGCAGGAATTTTATATCAGCCTGAATTCGTTCCGCACGCATTTTCATATTTCTCAAACCGTTCCCATAATTTATTTTGTCCGGTAAACCTTTACCGTTATCAATAATCTTCAATTCAAATTCACCATTACCATTTTTAATTTGAACATTGATATGGTCAGTATCTGAATATTTTGCAGCATTATTAATCGCTTCCTTGAAAATAAGAAAAACATTCTGCCTTATATCAACCGAAATTTTCTTCTTCTGTTCAAACTCGTCAACCTTAAAATCAATTTCAATATTTTTATCTTCCAGAAGGTTAAATGCAAAGTTACGCATTCTGTCAAGTAAATCTCTTGTAGTATCCATCCTTGAGTCGATTGACCAGATTATATCATTCATCATACTTACAACTTCCCTTGCCGAAGTTTCAATTTTTTCAAGCTTTGGTTTTATTGCCTCAACAGATTTTCCGTAAACAGCCAAACCTGCATTTGTAGTAATCTTGGTTAATGATGAGCCAACCTCATCGTGCAGATCGCTTGCAATTCTGGTTCTTAACCGTTCAACTTCGAGCAGTCTTCTTACACGAATATTGTACAGGAAGGCAAGAATACCGATTATTGCCGCTGCAATAAGTATTCTGAACCACGAGGTCATCCAGTATGGTGGCAGCACAATAATCTTTAATGTTGCACCTTTTCTGTTCCAAACGCCATCATTATTTGATGCAATTACGTTGAAGTAATATGTACCGGGATTCAGATTAGTATAACTTGCAAACCTCTGATGATTTGATGAAATCCAGTAATCATCAAAACCGTTCATTTTATATTTATATTGATTCATTTCAGGATCCGAGTAATCCAGCGCTGCAAATTCAAATGAAAGAAAATTTTCATAATAAGAAACCTTTAATTCATTCTCTCCGGAAAACCTATCGTGTTCAACTTCATCATTCCATATTTTAACTTTCGTAATTACAACAGGAGGGATATAACTATTATCCAAAATCTTTTCAGGTAAAAATGAATTAAAACCATTGATCCCGCCAAAAAACATTTCACCTTTTGAATTCTTATAAATTGCGCCCTGGTTAAATTCATTACTTTGTAATCCATTGTTTGAAGTATAATTAGTGAATGTATTATTCTTAATGCTGTACTTAGAGATTCCGTTATTTGTGCAAATCCAGAGATTATTTTTTTCATCAGGTAATATTCCATAAATGATATAACTTGGTAAACCATCAGCCAATCCAAACCTCTTAAACACTTTAGATTTTTTATCAAATTTATTAAGACCTACATCTGTTCCAATCCATAAGTATCCTTCCTTATCTTCACAGATAGACATAATAGTGTTGTTGCTTATCGTTTTAGGATTATTAGGATCATTCAGAAATCTTTCAAACTTTCCAGTATTTCGGTCGAACCTGTTTAACCCACCTCCATAAGTACCAAGCCAGAGATTTCTATCTTTATCCTCGTATATCGCAAGAACATTATCATTACTTATGCTTGAAGTATCGGCAGGATTGTTAAGATATCTTTTAAATATTTTCCTCTCTTTATCAAATAAGTTAAATCCGTCTGTAGTACCAATCCATAATTTCCCGGAAATATCTTTGTATATTACTCCCACTCGATTACTTGATATGCTCAAATTATTTTTACTGTCGGGTTTGTAATGAGTAAACTTACCTGTCTTTTTATCATAAATATCAAGGCCATTGCCGTATGTACCAATCCAGATTTTGTTTTCATCATCTGCATACATAGCAGTTACGTAGTTATAACTAAGCGAGTTAGAATTATGCGGATCATTTTTAAAATGCCTGAACTTATTATTTTTTCTATCATAAACATTAATACCTTCTTTCTCCATTCCAATCCAGAGTAAACCTTCGGTATCTTCACAGAATGACCATATAGAATTTTCACTCAGACTATTTCGAACACCAGGAATATTCTGAACGGTTTGGAACCTGTTTGCCGAAGGAGTTAATTTGTTCGCTCCACCTTCAATTGTACCAACCCAGATTACTTCTGAATTATCCTGAAGCATACATAGAATATGATTATTACTTAAAGAATTCGGATTACCGGCTTCATTTTTATACGAAATGAATTTTTCTGTTTTGCGGTCAAATAAATTCAGACCGTTAGATGTACCTACCCAAAATCGTTTTTTATTATCTTCAAATATGCACGTTACCGAATTACCTGAAATGCTGTAAGGATCGGACTTATTAAAACGATAGGATTTAAATGTTCTACTAGTAATATCAAATTTATTCAAGCCGCCATTTCCCGTACCAATCCAAAGGATGTTGTCCGGTTCAAGTAACAGATAATTTATTTCATCATCACTTAATCCTGTAACTGAATTTTTACTGTTGAAGAATTTTTCAAATTTACCAGTCTTCCTGTCAAACTTGTTCAAACCTTTTTCAGTACCAACCCAAAGATTTCTGTCTTTATCTTCAACGATTGATGAAACAATGTCGCTGCTTATTGAAAAGGGATTTGATTTATCAGGGCAATAGGAAATTAATTTTTTCTTTTTATAATCCAGGTTTAATAATCCGTTCCCTTCCGTACCAAGCCAAAGTTCTCCGGATGAATCGAAGTATATTGCCGTAACAATGTTATGCTGAAATAAACTTATTGAATCGCTTGACAAATTAAAATGGGTGAACTTCCCTGTTGTCGGATCCAAAACATTTATTCCACCACCATGTGTACCAATCCAGATTTTCCCATCATGTTCCGCTAACTCAAGTACGTTATTGTTTGAAAGAGATTTCGGGTTATCAGTCTCATTTCTGTATACGGTAAAGGTGTAGCCATCATATCTGTTAAGTCCATCTTGCGTACCGAACCAAAGGAATCCTTTTTTATCCAGCAGAATGCAATTAACCTGTGATTGCGAAAGCCCCTCATTCATCCCAAGATTTTCAAACCGTAGTTGCTGCGCCTGGATTGCCGAAATAAATATCAATATGCATAAAATTATTTTTTTCATTCAATCAAGTTTTTGAAACAGGTGACAATATAAAAAGAATAATCATTTATGCAAAGATTATTATCTTTCATTGTGCAATTTTTACTTTTATAATTTTTAACCTAAGGTAAAGCTTTTGGGATGCCATATGAAAAAAACAATTCTTGGATTTATAATCTTAGTCTCATTAATAGGATGTTCCACTGTTGAGCAAAAAGATTTTTTTGAAGATTTAGCTATAGGCGTCAAGGATACAACCAGAGTTTATGTATTTACTAATAAACATTTTGGCTTTTATTATGGTGAAACCAACCAGCAGTTCACTGATGACTGGCAGGGTTGGACTTTGAAAGAAAAAAGAATCTTTAATGATTACAAAATCTATGTTGATGATAACCATTTAAACAGGCAAACAGCTTTAACTTCGGTATATCCTTACAAAGTGAAAAGACAATTTGAATTTATTACTGAAGAATTTTTCTTTGCAGATAGTCTTGACCTTGTAATACTACAACTTAAAAACCTTAACACCGATAAAACCACGATTGAGTTACAGGGTTTAAATGCGGATAAAAATTTTTCACAATCCGAAAATGCTTTTTCTACCGGATTGACAGGTAGTTTACCGGGTTATAAGTTCACTATATTTTCCGATTCAAAAATATCGAAGGCAGATAATGAATTCGGAAAATTCGAATTTAACACACGTGGCAAGGATTCAATTAAAATTTTCTTTTACATAACAAAGTTAAAACCGGATGTTAACAGAATCATAGCTGAATGTAACAATATCATAAATTCAAAAAGAAACCGGTTGGATAAACTGATTAAAGACAGTTACATTAAAACAAATAACGATGAGCTGAATAAAGCAATTGCCTGGGCTAAAATTTCTCTTGATGCTTTAATTACAACACAAAATTATAAAGGGATCTGGGCCGGTCTTCCCTGGTTTAATAATAACTGGGGACGCGATACTTTTATTGCCCTGCCCGGAGCGACATTAGTCAGTGGAAATTTTGACGATGCTAAAGAAATTTTACTTGCTTTTGCTGAACACCAGGATAAAAATCCCTCAAGCCAATACTACGGAAGAATTCCAAATTTAATTACTCTGAATAATAAAATTTACAATACAGTTGACGGTACACCCTGGTTTGTAATTCAATGTTATAATTATTTTTATTACACAAACGATATAGATTTTCTTAAACAAATTTATCCTGCTTTGAAACTCGCCATTCAGGCTACTCTTAAAAATCATGTAGATGAAAACGGATTTTTAACCCACGGTGATCAGGAAACCTGGATGGATGCGCAGGGACCAGACGGATGCTATTCGCCAAGGGGAAACCGTGCAGTTGAAATTCAGGCTCTGTGGTACAAGCAGGCTTTGTACACTTATGAGATTGGTCAGATTCTGAATGATACTTCGTTTAGTAAATCTTGTTTGGTAGCTGCAAAAAACACTGCACTGAATTTTGAAAAGTTTTTTGTAGATACAACAAAGAATATTATTTATGACAGGCTGGATTCTTATGGGAACAAAGACGAATCAATTAGACCAAACCAGTTCTTTGCACTGAATGAACCCGACCTGTTTACATACTCAGTTACACGATTAAAGATTCTTGGAAATACTTTACCAAAATTGGTTTACCCTTATGGAGTTCTTTCACTTGCCCAGGAAGATAACAATTTTCACTTCTATCATAATTATCCTCCGTATTATCCTAAAGATGCTGCATACCATAACGGAATAATCTGGCAATGGAACACCGGACCTGTTGTTCAGACTTTATGCGGATTCGGTTTACAGGATTCAGCATGGAATTTAACAAACGAATTAACCTACCAGATTCTTAATCGCGATTGTGTGGGCAGTATAGCAGAATTAATGGATGCTTTTCCAAGGGAGGGAGAAAAATATCCACGACTTAGCGGAACAGTTAGCCAGGCCTGGAGTATTTCTGAATACCTGAGAAATATTTACCAGGATTATCTTGGTATAAGACCGGACGCATATCATAAAGCAATTTATTTACTACCAACTTTACCAAAGGAAATAACAACCGTCAGCCTCAATCAAAAAATCGGGACTGATATATTAAAAATCGATTATGATTTTTCAACGTCGGTTTATAAAATTATTTTATTGGCTGATAAAATTAAAGACAGCCTTGATGTTGGGATAGGAGTTATTAACCGGGCAGATGCAAGTTACCAGATGAAGACAGTTATATTCAAAGGTGATAAACTTGTTTTTGAAATTCCGGCTAACGGAAATGCTTTAGATGAAGCAAAAGTACTCCGGAATGAAAAAGAGATTAAAGTATCAGGACAGGTTTATAATGAACCGCCGACTAATTTTTACCTGTTTGAAAAAGTTAAGTTTGCACAACCTGATATTAAAAATCTTAGGAATAAATTTACAGGCAAATGAAAAGCTTATTAGCAATTATATTGTTTACTGGTTTATGCAGCCTGTTTCCTCAGGAACTTCGAATTATGAAATCTGATTTAATTCCTCTGCCTGATTCAATATTAGTTTATAAACCAAAGCAAGCTTCATTTGATAAAAAATATCCGTTGGTAATCCTGCTTCATGGGTGGCACCAGAATTATAAATATTGGGATGAAGTAACTCGCGGACTACAACAGTATTCAGATAAATATGATTTCGTCATTGCCTGCCCTGATGGCTTGTCAGATTCGTGGTATGTAGACAGCCCGGTAAATCCTGAATGGAAATTAGAATCCTTTTATATTCAGGAGATGATTCCGAAACTAATTATTGATTATAACATTGATAAAAAAAATATTTTTATCTGCGGATTAAGCATGGGCGGTCATGGTGCAATGTATCTTTTCCTTAAACACCAGGATATATTTAAATCGGCGGGTAGTATGAGCGGAACGCTTGATATTACAGCTTTTCCAAACACAAAAAGTATGTTGAATGCATTCGGCAAGATTGAAGATAATCCGGATAACTGGAACAGGAATTCCTGCTATTACCTGCTTGATAGTTTAAAAGGAAACAACAAGGAAATTATTTTTGATTGCGGGACAGAAGATTTTTTATACCACGTAAATAAACGGTTTTACGAGAAGTGTCTTGATCTGAAGATCAAAGCTACATTTATTTCTCAACCTGGAATTCACAGAATTGGTTACTGGCAGAAAACATTTCAGAATCATTTCAGATTTTTTAACAGATTAACTCAAACGGAAATTAAATGAAAAAGTTTTTCCTTTTTTCCCTGATTATTTTCAGCACACAAATTTTCTCACAGGAATTATTAGTTATCAACGCCAGGTATATTCCCAAGCCTGATTCGATATTTATTTTTAAACCTAAAAACTATTCAAACAATAAAACCTTCCCTTTATTAATTTTATTGCATGGTTACAGCGGTAGTTATAAACACTGGAACGAATTAACCGGTGGTCTTCAAAAATACTCTGATAAATATGGCTTTATTATTGCCTGCCCGGATGGCTTTTATGATTCATGGTATTTAGACAGCCCGATTAAAGAAAATTCAAAAGTGGAGACATTCTTTGTTGATGACCTATTCCCTTCCATAACAAACAAGTTAAATATTGATAAGAAGAATGTTTTTATTACCGGGTTAAGTATGGGAGGACATGGAGCTTTTCTTTTATTTCTGAAACACCAGGACATTTTTAAAAGCGCCGGCAGTTTAAGCGGTATACTTGATATAACGGAATTTCCAAACAGGTGGAGTATGCTTAATGCGTTAGGAAAAATAGAAGAGCATCCGGATAACTGGAAAAACAATTCCGTTTATAATTTAGTAGACAAAATTAAAGGAACGGACAAACAAGTTTTATTCGAGTGCGGTACGGAAGATTTTGCTTACAATGTGAACAGAAAATTTTATGAGAAATGTCTGCAATCCAAAATTAAGGCAACATTCATTTCAAGACCAGGTAATCATAATGCAGAATATTGGAAAAGCGGAATTGAAAATCATTTTAGATTCTTCACATCTTTATTGGATTAGTGAAGGAAAGTGCAAATAAATCGGTCAATTATCTGTTTATATCGGTAAACCGGAAAATATGACGAAACTTTTAAGTGATAAAACACAGTCTAACAAGTTGAAACCAATAATATAAAGGTGTTAAAATGGAAAAAAGACTTTTTCGTTCAAGGATGAATAAAATGCTCGGCGGTGTTTGCGGTGGTTTGGGCGACTACTTTAACCTTGACCCGGTTTTAATTAGAGTAGTATTTGTTGCAGGTACTTTTGTAACCGGCATCGGGCTACTCGCTTATATTCTTCTCTGGATAATTGTTCCGTTCGAACCTGTCGTCAACACTAATGCTGCCAGCTTCGACCAGACAATTCCTCCTGGTGAACCGCAACCTGCTCGTCAGGCAAGAAAAAGCAGCGGTGGCGCTATTTTCGGTACAATCCTGATTTTAATAGGTTTAATTTTTCTTGCGGATAATTTTATTCCTTTCTTCAGATTCTGGGACTTCTGGCCAATCATACTGATTGCACTTGGTGCCGGTCTTCTATTAAAAGCAAAAGAATAACGAGGAAATAAAATGAAAACAGGTAAAATATTTTGGGGAGTATTATTTCTTACTTTGGGTTTGTTAATTTTAATTAACAATATTACTACAATCTGTCTTGACTGGTCTGTAGTCTGGAATCTCTGGCCTGTAATACTGATTGTAATCGGTGCATTCTTTTTCATGAAAGAATCTAAGTACAGATGGATTTTAGTGGCGCTTATTTCATTAATCTTAGCCCTTGTCATCTTTTCAACTTATAAAAATATTACAGATTTCTTCCACGAAGGTTATGATTATGATGATAGTGTTGAAACAGATTTATACCAGGAACCATTTAATGATTCGGTTAAAAAGGCAAATCTTTATGTTGAAGCTGGTGTTGGTTACCTTCGTCTTAAGGATACAACTTCTCAGCTTTATGATGTTAAAACAAAAGGAAGTTTCGGCAATTACCTTATCGATCATAATATAACAGACGGAAGTGCGGATATTTACCTTGAATACCAGGACAAACATTTTCGGTTCAACCGTGGCTTTACAAAAAATTCAATTGATATAAGATTAAATCCTAAACCGATCTGGACAATGGAATATGAAATTGGAGTTGAAAAGGTTGACCTTGATTTACGAGAGTATAATGTTGAGAGCCTGACATTCAAAACCGGTGTTTCATCTGTAAGGGTTAAACTTGGTGATAAAAATGATAAAACAAAACTTAGGTTTGAAGGCGGAGTTTCTAAACTGATTGTATTAATTCCAAGAGCTGTAGGCTGTGAAATTATGGCAAGCACAGAGTTGACTAAGAAAAATTTTAAAGGGTTTGATAAAATTGATAAACAGAATTATAAGACAGAAAACTTTGAGACCGCACCTAAAAAGGTTTTATTGGATTTAAGAGCAGATGTTTCGAATATTACTGTTGAAAGATATTGATTAAGGATTAGGCAGTACTTTTTTTTTATAAGACTTAAGCGGCTTAGGTTTCCAGAAATATTTTTCCATAACAACGCATCTATCATCATTAAATTCTACTCCTTCAGACAGAAGGAGTTCTTCCATGATATCCGGACTTCCGAAATGAATCTTGCCTGTCAGTGCTCCAAACCTGTTCACTACACGATGACAAGGCAGGTTAGAGTCCTTTGCTCCGTTCAAAGCCCAGCCGACTGTTCTTGCAGAAGATTTTGTACCGCAAACCTCAGCTATTGCCCCGTAAGTTGTTACTTTACCGTAAGGAATTTTAGCAACTACCTTGTAAACTTTATCAAAAAAATCCTCATTCTTTCCTGCTCTGCTTTTATTTTTATCTTTCATTTTCTCTTTCAGTTATCAATAACAAATAATTAATTCTCTGTTATTCATTCACCCATAACTTTAATAACAAGTCTTTTCCTTCTTTGCCCGTCAAACTCAGCATAGTATATTTGCTGCCAGGGACCTAAATCAAGCTTTCCGTTAGTAACAGGAACGATCACTTCGTGATGTATTAATAAACTTTTCAAATGAGAATCGCCGTTATCTTCACCAGTTCTATGGTGACGATAGTTTGGATTAAACGGGGCAAGTTTTTCAAGCCATTCATCAATATCCTGAATTAAACCCTGTTCAGCATCATTCACATAAACTCCTGCGGTTATATGCATAGCAGAAACCAAAATCATCCCTTCATTTATTCCGCTTTTAAGCAAAACCTTTTCTACTTCACCGGTAATGTTAATATACTCCCGGTGATTTTTTGTATTGAACCAAAGATATTCTGTTTGAGTTTTCATTTTAACTGTGCCCGAATTTTAATAAGAAAGCTTTAATAAATTTATCAATATCTCCATCCATAACACCCTGGGTATCAGAAGTCTCTACATCTGTCCTGTGGTCCTTAACCATATTGTAAGGATGAAAAACATAGGAGCGGATCTGGCTTCCCCATTCTATTTTTAGCTTGGATTTTTCTATTTCATCCATTTCTGCAGTTTGTTTTTCTCTTTCCACCTGGTATAATTTTGATTTAAGCAACTTCATTGCATTTGTCCTGTTCTGAAGTTGTGATCTTTCACTTTGGCAGGCAGCTACAATTCCCGAAGGAATGTGGGTAATACGAACCGCAGTTTCAACTTTATTAACATTCTGCCCGCCTTTACCACCTGAACGATAAGTATCAATCCTTAAGTCAGCAGGATTTATATCAATCTCAATTGTATCATCAATTTCTGGTATAACAAAAACAGAAGCAAACGAAGTATGTCTTCTCTTGTTTGCATCAAACGGAGAGATACGAACAAGGCGATGGACTCCGTTCTCCGCTTTCATATAACCGAAAGCGTATTCACCTTCTACTTCAACTACTGCGCTTTTAATTCCTGCTCCGTCACCTTCCAGCATATCAATCAAAGTCATTTTAAAATTATTTTGTTCTCCCCAGCGCAAATACATTCTTAGCAGCATATCAGCCCAGTCCTGGGCTTCTGTTCCGCCTGCACCTGAATGAATTGTAAGTATACAATTTTTATTATCATCCTTACCGCTCAGCATACTTTTAAATTCAAGATTCTCAATAGAATCTTTTAAAGAATTTAATTCGCTTTGAATATCGCCGAGAAAAGATTCATCATTTTCTATTTGGGCTAGTTCAATAATTTCATGCAATGAATCTTTTTTATTTTTCAACTCATTCCAAAGGTCTACCCAGTATTGTAAAGATTTTATTTCCTGCAGAATTTTTTGTGCGGTTTGCTGGTCATTCCAAAAGCCCGAATCTTCGGTCTTTTGTGAAAGTTCTTTTATGCGTTCTTCCTTGGCATCTAATTTAAAGATAACCTCTTAGGTTATTCACTCTATTCTGATAATCAACTAATTCCTTAGCTTCAACTTCGTACATAATTCCTCAAAAAATATTTTTTAGTTTACAAATATATTCAAAATTTCAGTTTCCGTATAAAAATATCTTAACCAAAACTTTTTACTCTTCCCACATTGTCCAGTATTTCCCTTATAAGATATTCATAATCTCTTCAGTTAAAGTATCCAAATCTGATTCAGTTTCTATATCCAGCCACTTAATTCTATCATCCTTTCTAAACCAGGTTAACTGCCTTTTAGCGTAATGCCTTGTATTTCTTTTAATAAGTTCTATCGCTCTGTCAAGGGAAATTTCTTTGTTTAAATAGCTGATTATTTCTTTATATCCAACCGTATTAAGGGAGTTCAGATTTTTATTATATCCAAGATTTAAAAGAATTTCAACCTCTTGAACCAAACCGTTCTCTATCATTTTATCAACGCGGAAGTTTATTCTGTCATAGAGTTGATGTCTTTCCCAGTTTAAACCAAATTGAATGAATTCAAGTTCATCCTGCCTTGTATAATCCTGCTGATGTTTCCAGATTGGTTCTCCCGTAAGATGAATAACTTCAAGGCAGCGAATTATTCTTTTCCAGTTTTGAGGCAACATTTTTTCCGCGCTTACAGGATCTTTTTCTTTTAAAAGGTTATAAAGATATTCTTTTCCTTTTTCATCAATTAACTTTTTTAAATAAATACGGTAATCTTCATCGGTATCAACAGTATTAAAAATACCATCTATAAGAGATTTTATGTAAAGTCCGGAACCGCCAACCACTAAAGGGATTTTACTTCTCACCTGCAAATCATTAATAATTTTCAAAGTATCATTTTCAAACTTACTTACATTGTATTCCTGGTCAGGTAAAATCAAATCTATAAAATAATGCTTGCAGGATTTTAATTCTGTCTCTGTTGGTTTTGCAGTACCAACATTCAGCAGTTTATAAATTTGCCTGCTGTCTGCAGAAATAATTTCCGTGTTAAGCTTTGCAGCTAATAAAAGGCTAAGCTTTGTTTTACCGGAACCGGTTGGCCCAAGTATAATAATTACCTTTCTTTCCAACCTTCTCTTCCAATCAAAGGCACGAATGCAAAATGAGGAACGTTTTCTTCTCTGAAAGTATCTTCACTTGTTTTGACTAGTATTTTAAGTACCTGAGAATGTCTGTCGCCCACTGGTATTACCAATCTACCCCCGATATTTAATTGCTTTTTCAGGTTTTCAGGAATAGTAGGGCTGCCGGCAGTAACAATTATTCCATCGAACGGAGCATAATCATTCCACCCAATTGTTCCATCTCCTAACCGGCAAACAACTCTTATATTAAGTTTGTCAAATAATTTTTGTGTTCGTAAAAATATATCAGGTTGACGTTCAATTGTAAAAACCCTGGCTCCCATTTTCTCTAATATAGCTGCCTGATAACCGGATCCGGTACCAATTTCAAGAATTTTATTTCCTTCTTTAACTTTAAGCGCCTCAGTCATAAAAGCAACAGTATAAGGTTGCGAAATTGTTTGATTAAACCCTATTGGTAAGGCAACATCTTTATATGCGTTTGAAGCTATAGCATCCGGGACGAACAAGTGTCTTTCAATATCTGCCATCGCAGCTAAAACATTTTCGTTTGTTATACCTTTAGCTCTGATTTTATCTATAAGAACTTTTCTTTCTGACTCGTACATATTTAGTTTATTATTATTATTTTCTCATTTGAAATTTAACTTTTATTTGACTCAAATTAAAACTTCAGAAAAACTAAATCATTGGGAATTATTATGGCTGAAATAATTTTTAGTGCCCTTTTAATAATGTTAATGAGAATATGTGATGTTACCATTGGTACAGTTAGAATAATATTGGTTTCTCAGGGCAGAAAATATTGGGCCGCCCTTGCAGGATTTTTTGAGGTTTTAATCTGGATATTTGCAATGAGATATATTGTTCAGCATATGGAAAACATTGTTAATCTTTTTGGATATGCAACTGGCTTTGCAATTGGAAATATATTTGGTATTTCGATTGAGCAAAGAATTGGGTTAGGATTTACTCAATTAAATATAATTTCAATGCACTTTTCGGATAAAATAGCAAATGCATTAAGAGTTGCTAAACATGGTGTTACAATTATTCCGGGTGAAGGAGCTGTTGGAGGAGTGTCAATTCTTATGATAGTAATACCCCGCAAAAAACAAAAGGAGGTAATTAAACTGATTGAGAGTATTGATCCCGAAGCTTTTATCTCTGTACAACCATCTGTTCCGTTCAGAGGTTTTATTCATGGTGCAAGAAAATAGAGAATTTCTAAAGATTATTTGCAAAAATTAGATTACGATTGTATATTTGAAACAGTTCTTTAATAAAGTTTAGAATTAAATGCGGGAATAGCTCAGTTGGTAGAGCGCAACCTTGCCAAGGTTGATGTCGCGGGTTCGAGTCCCGTTTCCCGCTCTATCGAATCCACTTAATGTGGATTTTTTTTATTTTACGATTTTGGCACTGTACTCCCGACAAATTCGGGACTTAACAGTAATTTATATTCTGGCGCTGTACCCAAGTGGCTTAAGGGGAAGGTCTGCAAAACCTTTATTCGTCGGTTCGAATCCGACCGGCGCCTCAACTACTCTGATTACATTCAACCTGTTATACATGAATTCTTTTATCTGATAAGATCCATAATATTTCGGTACATCTAATTACGTTTCATCTTAAGGGGAATCCGCCGTAGGTGGACTGCAATACTGAAACTTTGTTTCGGGACGAATCAGTCAAAGCCTGACAAGTCCGACCGGCGCCTCAAAATTCCTTCCGGATATTTTTCATTCTACAAGTATTATTTTACTCTAAATTTTTCTGCGAAAAAGTTTAAAGAATACGTCTGCACAGTTGTTCGCTATCTCTGTACTATTCAATGAATTGCATTATTGTTTGAACAATTTTTTCCCCTAGAAAGAAATCGAAAAGATTTAATTTTTCACCAATCCTTTTAAAAGTGAATATCACCGTAATACACAGCTCTGATAAAGCGGATTTAGATTAATGATTATTCTGTTCTTGATGATGAAATTTTCGAGTTCTGATTCCAGAGTATTACTTTTATTTGGTCTTTTTCTTATGACTATTTTTTCTTCGGCATCCTCAATAATTGGTAAACCACTTATTACCTGACTTACACTCGGTTATTTCATTTTACGTCTATTCGTAAAAAATTCTGGAAAAATATTTCTTGATAACAAAAACGGAATTATATAATTTAGCCACACTAAATAAACAATTCGAATACCGAGGAGGAGTAAATCATGCGTAAAATTGTAGCATTGCCAGGTGATGGCATTGGGAAAACTGTATTACCTGAATCAATTAAAGTTCTTGAAGCTGTTGGATTTCAAGCAGAATATATCAACGGAGATATTGGCTGGGATTTCTGGTGCAAAGAGGGAAACGCTTTACCGCAAAGAACAATAGATTTGCTTAAAGAACATAAGATCGGGCTATTTGGAGCTATAACAAGTAAACCAAAAGATGCAGCGGATAAAGAACTTGATCCGTCTTTACAAGGAAAAGGTTATACTTATTTTAGTCCTATTGTTGGTTTACGCCAGAAATTTAACCTTGATATTTGCATTCGTCCTTGCCAGTCATTCAAAGGTAATCCCTTGAATTTTATTCGTTACGGTGCTGGCAACACAATTGAAGAACCAGTAGTTAATGCAGTTATCTTCAGACAGAATACAGAAGGATTATACTCAGGTGTCGAATGGACTAATCCTCCCAAAGTTGTTAGAGATGCATTTGAGACTCATCCCAAGATGAAATCATTTTCTCATGTTCCAAATGAAGAATTAGCAATATCAACTAGAATAGTGACTAAAAAAGCATCTGAAAGAATAATAAGAGCTGCTTTTGAATACGCTAAAAGCTTCGGCTATAAAAATGTTACTATCTGTGAAAAGCCAAATGTCCTTAGAGAAACATCCGGAATGATGTTTAAAATTGGGAAACAAATTGCTAAGGAATATCCTGATATTCAATTATGGGATACAAACATTGATGCACAAATGATGTGGCTTACCAAGAACCCTGAAATATATGGTGTTATCGTAGCTGAAAATATGTTCGGTGATATTATAAGTGATGGCTTTGCAGGCTTAATAGGCGGATTAGGATTTGCCTGCAGTGCAAACATTGGAGAAGAGGTTGCAGTATTCGAACCAACACATGGTTCAGCTCCAAAATACCAGGAACTGAATCCATCAATCGTTAATCCCATTGCTATGATTTTAAGCGCCTGTATGATGCTCGATCATATTGGTGAAAAAGAAAAAGCTGATAATATTAAAAATGCAATTGCAAAAGTTATTGAGGAAGGAAAAGTAAAAACATACGATATGATGAAGTTGAAAGGTGGTCCTGATGTATTTAAGCAAGGTGCCTGCACTACACAGGAAATGACAGAAGCAATAATTGCTGAATTGTAAAACGGAGATACTAATGAAAGATAAAGTATTAAAAATCTGGCCGGAAATTAATTGGATAATTAATGCTGAACTTAGAGAGAAAGTTTTAAATTGCTGGACATATGCAATTGAAAATAGCGTGCTCTCACCGGAAGATCTTGAGGTAATTCCCTTCTCTCTTTTAATTAAGGATTGTAAGATTTCTTTCATGAATCATAAACGAACCTGTGTTCAGCTCGCCGTTGATATCGCGAAAAGAATGAAAGCAAATTTTGGAGATGAAATTCAAATCGATTTTGATTTGCTTATAGCCGGCGCAATTTTAATTGATGTTGGCAAGTTGATTGAATACGATAAAGTTGAGGGTAATTTAACTACAAGTCATGCCGGTAAATTATTAAGACATCCGTTTAGCGGTGTTGCGCTTGCAGATAGGTTTAACCTACCACCGGAGGTTTTACACATTATTGCCTACCATGCTAAAGAAGGTGATCTTGCAAAGAGAAATGTAGAAGCTATTATCGTTCATCATGCAGACTTTGTAAGTTTTGATCCATTTAAAGCGTAAAGATGTACTTGCTCATAATGTCATACTGCTATAGTTTTTTTAAGAGAGAAAGGGATCATTTTAGTAATGATTCCTTTCCTCTACTTAACCATTCGTCCTTACATTCCGCTTACCTGAATAAATCAGACATATCTAAAAAATCAATTTGGAATAATTGATTTAATATTTAAGATTTAGGTACTAAATTTTAGTTTGTTGGTTCTTAATAAAATTGACTCATTTACTTCACATGGTTATAATAAGGAGCAACTTATGTCTCAGACGTTAATTGAAAAAATTGCACAAAAATTTGCAGTTGGATTAGATTCCAATCATTTAGTTCATTCAGATGACTATCTTTCCATTAAACCAGCTTATATAATGACTCACGATAATACCGGCGCAGTTATTCCAAAATTTAAAAGTATAGGAGCAACTAAATTATCCAACCCACGCCAGGTAGTTCACACACTCGACCATAATGTTCAGGATAAATCCGAAAAGAATTTAGAGAAGTATAAAAAGATTGAAGAGTTCTCAAAAAAAATGGGAGCAGATTTTTATCCTGCCGGTAGAGGAATTGGACATCAGATTATGTGCGAAGAAGGATACGCCTGGCCGGGAACAATGGTAGTTGCTTCAGACAGTCACTCAAATATGTACGGTGGATTAGGCTGCCTTGGTACACCAATAGTCAGAACAGATGCCGCAGCAATATGGGCTACCGGAAGAACCTGGTGGCAGGTTCCACCAATTGCAAAAGTAGAATTACAGGGAAAACTTCAGGCTGGAGTAACCGGCAAAGATGTTATTATTGCTTTATGTGGTTTGTTCAATAAAGATGAAGTACTTAATCATGCAATTGAATTTTCCGGTGACGGAGTAAAACATTTAAGCATAGATGAAAGATTAGCCATAGCAAACATGACAACAGAATGGGGCGCTTTGGCGGGTGTCTTCCCTGTTGATGAAATTACTTTAGATTGGTTAAAGAACCGTGCAGCTTTTATTTCCAAACGTGGTTTGGAAGGTGTTAATTCTGATGCTGACGAAAACGGAATTCATCCAAGGATGAATGAAAAAAGAATTGCAAAACTTGAAAATCAACTTAATCAATTAAAAGCTGATAACGATGCATATTACGCAAAGGAAATCACTTTGGATTTATCATCTGTTCAGCCTTACGTTTCCGGTCCAAACACAGTAAAAGTAATGAAGACAGTTTCTGAATTAAGTGATATAAAAATTAATAAAGCATATTTGGTTTCCTGTGTAAACAGCAGAGTTGACGATCTTGTAGAAGCAGCTAAAATAATAAAAGGGAAAAAAGTTACAGATGGCGTTAAGTTTTATATTGCTGCTGCTTCAAGTGAAGTGCAGGCAGAAAGTGAAAAAAGAGGTGATTGGCAGACTTTATTGGATGCCGGTGCTATTCCCCTGCCTCCCGGATGCGGACCTTGCATTGGTTTAGGAACAGGTTTGCTTGAAGATGGAGAAAACGGAATATCTGCTACAAACAGAAACTTTAAAGGAAGAATGGGTTCGCTAAATGCATTTGCATATTTAGCCTCTCCTGCTGTTGTTGCAGCCTCTGCTGTTGCAGGTAAAATTGATTATCCCTGGTCCGGCAATTCAACACAGTTAACAGGTAATATTTCAATCAAAACAAAGTCGGATTCTTCTGCTGGGTCAGTAAAAATTATTGATGGTTTCCCTGAAATTATTGAAGGTGAATTACTATTCTGTCATCAGGATAACCTGAACACAGATGGTATTTATCCCGGTAAGTACACATACATTGATGACTTTACTCCGCAACAGCAAGCAGAAGTTGTAATGGAAAATTACGATCCTGAATTTGTAAAAATTGCAAAAGCAGGAGATATTTTAGTTGGCGGTTATAATTTTGGAACAGGCAGTTCACGCGAACAAGCAGCAACAGCATTAAAGTATAAAGGAATCAGACTTGTCATTGCAGGTACATTCAATGAAACTTATAAGCGTAATGCAATTAATAATGGATTCCTTTGCATTGAAATACCTGAATTAGTTGACGAATTCAAAACGAAATATGGAAAAGAAAAATTAACAGTTAAAACCGGATTGACAGCAAAAATAGATTTTAAAAATTCTGTTTTAACCATTTCAGAAAAAGAATATAAACTTAGTCCGGTTGGAGAAGCAGCCCAGGAGTTAATAGTAGTTGGTGGACTTGAAGAATGGGTAAAGAAAAACCTATAATTTGTATAGACTGAAGGACATTGAAATGTCATACAAAACAGTTACTCCAATAGAGAGAATCATTGATAGAATTCTGATAATAAGGAATCAGAAAGTCATCCTTGATAAGGATTTAGCAGTTTTGTATGGTACTGAAACCCGTGTATTAAAACAAGCTGTGAGAAGAAATATAAAAAGGTTTCCATCCGATTTTATGTTTATTCTATCAGATAAAGAAATCGAGCAATTGGTATCACAAAATGTGATACCTTCAAAAAGTATTCTTGGTGGCGCTAATCCTATGACTTTTACCGAACAAGGTGTAGCAATGCTTTCTTCTGTTCTAAAAAGTGAAAGAGCAATTGATGTAAACATTTTAATTATGCGAGCTTTTGTTAAATTAAGAGAAATAATTGCGACACATAAAAAAGTAGAAGAAAAACTAAAAGAATTGGAGAACAAAATAAAAGAACACGATGACCAAATAATTGAGATTATTAAAATAATTAATCAACTGGTCACTCCACCCCAACCTTCTAAAAAGAAGATTGGATTTACAATAAATTAACGTCTATTATTTTACAAGTATGATAGTTCAATTAAATAAGAATTACTCAACAATTTAACAGATAAATACTATGGAAAAATCAATATCAAGACAAATAGCAGAGTTCGCAGTTAATCTTAAATTCCAGGACTTACCTAAAGAAGTTGTTTTTGAGGTTAAAAGATATTTGTATGACTCAATCGGCTGCGCTTTTGGTGCTTATAAAACTAAAGATGTAAACATAATCCGGGATATTTACAAAGAAGTTGGTGGTAAACCGGAATCAACAGTAATTGCATTCGGAGATAAAATCCCAGCAATAAATTCATCTTTAGTAAATGCGCTTATGATTCGCTCGTTGGATTTTAATGACATTTACTGGAAGGAAGATCCTTCCCATCCATCGGATATTATTCCTGCTGCATTATCAATTGGTGAATTGGTCGGTGCATCAATGGAAGATGTAATTACAGCAATTGTACTTGCATATGAATTTGAGCAACGTCTCTGCGAATATGCCGTACCCGGAATTCGTGAGCGTAAATGGCATCACGCAACATTAACACAATTTGTTTCACCTATTGTTGCCGGTAAAGTGTTAGGACTTACAGTTGACCAGATGGTAAACGCGATTGGAATTAGCGGATGCCATAATCATACAATTGGCTGCCCAACTGCCGGTAAATTAACAATGATGAAGAATACTGTTGATCCGATGGCAACTCAATCCGGTGTAATGGCTGCTTTAATGGCAAAGAAAGGATATAGCGGAACAGAGGCTATCTTTGAAGGCAAAGAAGGGTTTATGGATTGCTTCCTTGGTTATAATGTAAAAGAACAAAAAGTTGATCCGCTTAAAATGAAAGGACGGGATGCAGTAACTGAATGGAAATGGAATATTGATAAACTTATTGGAGATTTGGGTAAAACTTTTAAAATACTTGAGTGCAGTATGAAGGCCTTCCCAACCGAAGCTTTAACTCACACACATATTTCCGCCACATTGAAAGTTGTTACAAAAAATAACATTAGCTATGATCAGATTGATTCCGTTACCTTAACAACATTAGCACAGGCATATGATATTCTATTTGATCCGCACAAGTATCGTCCGGAATCAAGAGAAACTGCAGACCACTCGCTTCCGTATTGTATTGCTGCTGCTTTGGTAGATCATAAGATTACAACACAATCATTCTCCGATGAGAAATTAAAAGATTCTAGAATCTGGGAAGTAATAGATAAAATAAAAGGTGAACCTTCAATAGAGTTTGAGAAGATGTTCCCGGCTAAACAACCTTCAAAAGCAGTTGTAAAAACAATTGATGGAAGAGAATTTTCCGAATATCTTGAATTTCCTAAAGGTGATCCGAGAGAACCAATGACAATTGAAGACCTTGAAAATAAATTTAACGGACTTTCTTCTGCTGTTCTTAACGGAACACGCCAGAGAGAAATTAAGGAAATGATTTTTGATTGCGAGAAAATGCCGGTATCAGCTTTTATGGAAAAATTAATTGTGTAATTTTCGAGTGTAGTTTTTATTGAGAAGTAAAACTTTTTCTTACAAATAAATTTTGAGAATAATATGGAATCTAAAACAATTATAGCTTCTGCAGGAAAACGCGGTGATAAAGTTAGATCCGATTGTTATGTGGAAATAGAACTAACAAAATCCGGCGGAGTTAAACTTGACGTTAAAAGCAAAGTTGAATCAATGTACGGAGAATCGATAAAAAAAATGATTCTTGAAATGTGCTCGTACTTTAATATAAAGGATACTAATATTCTTGTCGAAGATAACGGTGCACTTCCCTTTACTCTTGCTGCAAGATTAGAACTTGCAATAAAAAGAATTTTAACCGGAACACAGAAAGAATTTCTTTTACCGTTTAATCCGAAGAATAATTACAAAACTACAAAAGATAAACTCCGCAGAAGCCGTTTATACCTTCCGGGTAATGAACCTAAGTTTTACGCAAACGCCGGTTTGCACAATCCTGATGGTATTATACTTGATTTGGAAGACAGCGTAGCTCCAACAGAAAAAGATGCTGCTCAATATCTTGTCAGGAATGCTTTAAGAAGTGTAGATTTTTACGGCTCGGAAAGAATGGTTAGAATAAACCAGCTTCCGCGCGGTTTGGAAGATTTACATTTCATAGTCCCTCACAATGTTAATGTTATTTTAATTCCAAAATGTGAAAGCGCAGAGCAGGTTAAAGAAGTTGAAAATGAAGTTCATCGCATTCAGAAAATACATGGATTAAAAAACGAAATCTATTTTATGCCGATTATTGAAAGTGCAAAGGGCGTAATTAAAGCATATGAGATTGCAACTGCATCCCATTCAAACTGTGCACTGGCAATTGGTTTGGAAGATTATACTGCCGACCTTGGAACTCAAAGAACTAACGAAGGTAAGGAAAGCATTTTTGCCAGGTCTATGTTAATTAATGCTGCAAAAGCTGCCGGCATTCAGGCAATTGATACTGTCTTCTCAGATGTTAATGATATGGAAGGATTAAGACAAAGTGTAATCGAGGCAAAAGCTCTTGGCTTTGAAGGTAAAGGCTGCATACATCCAAGACAAATACAAATTGTTCACGAAGCATTCGCTCCAACTGCTGCAGAAATTGATAAGGCTAAAAAGATTGTAATTGCTTTTGAAGAAGCAGAAAAGAAAGGGATAGGAGTTGTTGCACTTGGCAGCAAAATGATTGATGCCCCGGTTGTTAAACGAGCTCACAATACTATTCGTCTTGCGCTTCTTAATAACCTGATAAATGAAAATTGGAGGAGTGAACAATGAAATTAGTTAAGAATGCCACCGGAAGATTAGTCCCCGTTCAGGTAAACGGAAGAAAAGAAATTCCTTTTAAAGGAGTGAATAAATTCAAGCCAACAGGTGTTAAAGCCAAACCGCCAATCAGAACATGCATTGATTATCCTGCCGATGGAAATAAGGTTGTTAAGAACCTTAAAGAAGCACTAAAGAAAGCAGGATTAAAAGACGGAATGACAATATCAACGCATCATCATTTAAGAAATGGCGACGTGCTTACGAATCTTTTATTCGATACGATAAAACAGATGGGCATAAAAAATATCCGCTGGTTTCCGACTGCTTCATTCCCCTGCCATCAGCATCTGATTAAATATCTTGAAGACGGAACGATTCATCACATTGAAGGCAGTATGAACGGACCGCTCGGTAGATTTACAACACAGGGCAAAATGAAAGGTGTTGGTGTGCTTCGTTCACATGGAGGAAGATACCAGGCAGTACAGGATGGCGAAGTTCATGTTGATATTGCCGTTATTGCTGCTCCCACTTCAGATCCGTTTGGTAACTCAAATGGTGTTAACGGGAAATCTGCCTGCGGATTAATTGGATTTGCCTTGGCTGATTCTGAGTATGCAGATAAAACAATCGTTGTTACAGATAACCTTGTTCCCTTCCCATGCATTCCCTGGCAAATTCAGGGCAACAATGTTGATTATGTAGTTCAGATTGATTCTCTTGGCGATGCAACAAAAATTGTTTCAGGTACAACAGAAATTACCAAAAGTCCGGACCGACTTCTTATTGCAGAATATGTAGCTCAGTTTATAGAAGAAGCCGGAATAATGAAAGATGGTTTTTCCTTCCAGGCCGGTTCAGGCGGAACAAACTTGGCATTCGTTCTTTATTTAAAAGAAAGGATGAAAGCCAAAGGTGTTAAAGCAAGTTTTGTTAGAGGCGGAAGCACAAAATATTTAGTTCAGCTTTTAGAAGAAGGATTAACAAATTATATTCTTGACGGACAAACATTTGACCTTGAAGGTGTTCGTTCGATGAGAGAAAATCCAAGACACCAAAATACTTCTCCGTTTACAAGTTATAATTTCCATGGCAAAGGTAATTTCGCTTCAATAGTTGATGCTGCTGTTCTTGGCGCAACAGAAGTTGATGTTAACTTTAATGCAAACGTTGTTACTCATTCTGACGGTTATTTGCTTCATGGAATTGGAGGCTGGCAGAATTGTTTGTACTCTAAATGTACTATACTGGCAATCCCGTCATTCAGAGATAGAATTCCTGTTATACTTGATGAGGTTACAACTATTTGTGGACCGGGCGAATTGGTCGATGTTATAATTACCGAGAGAGGTATTGCAATCAATCCAAAAAGAAAAGATTTAATTGCCGCAGTTAAAAATTCAAAACTTCCGATCAAGTCAATCAAACAAATCCGGGATGAAGTTTATGAAATTTGCGGTGGTGCTCCTGCAAAACCTAAGTTGAACAAAAATAAAGTTGTTGCTGTAGTTAAATGGGTAGACGGAACAGTACTAGATTCTGTTTTCCAGGTAATAGATTAAACAATAAAAATTTCAATGGCAGATATGATTGAAATATTCACTAACATTCATCCAGTTCTCCAGGCACTTATAGCTACACTGTTTACCTGGTTTGTGACTGCATTAGGTTCGGCAGGTGTATTCTTTCATAAGAATGTAAACAGAAGATTGCTTGATACTATGCTTGGTTTTGCAGCTGGCGTAATGATTGCTGCAAGCTTCTGGTCATTGTTAAGTCCGGCAATTGAAATGGCAGAGAATGGCCCGGTTCCATCCTGGGTTCCTGCAACAGTTGGATTTTTATTAGGCGGAGGATTTTTATTTCTTGTTGATAAAGTAATGCCGCATTTACACCTGTATCTGCCTTTGGCAAAAGCAGAAGGAATAAAAACTTCCTGGCAAAGAAGCATTCTGCTTGTTATGGCAATTACTCTTCATAATATACCCGAAGGACTTGCTGTAGGTGTAGCATTTGGTGCAGTGGGTTCAAATCTTCCGGGCGCATCACTAACCGGAGCAATTGCTCTTGCCATTGGAATTGGTTTACAGAATTTTCCTGAAGGTCTCGCAGTATCAATGCCGTTAAGAAGAGAAGGGCTTACAAGATTAAAAAGTTTTTGGTATGGTCAGCTATCAGGAATAGTTGAACCTGTTGCAGGAGTTATTGGTGCTGCATTTGTTTTAATGGCTCAGCCAATACTACCATATGCATTAGCATTTGCAGCCGGAGCAATGATTTTTGTTGTTGTTGAAGAATTAGTACCTGAATCTCAGAATGGTGAGAACACAGATGTAGCAACAACCGGCACTATGCTTGGTTTTGCCGTTATGATGATGCTTGATGTTGCTTTAGGATAAATATTTTAAGTTTGTTTTGCTTTACAGGTAAGCTATATTTCAAAAGGTAGATGGGAGAAACCAATTGAATAATGATAAAGCTTTTTCTTTGAACTTCAGTTTATTGATTAGTTTAATAATCGTTTTAACCCTTTTCATATCTACTTCAACTAAGTATGCACAAACCTCCTTGTCATTAACACATTCATATATCAATGATTCTATCGATGTTGCCAAAAAGGATTCTATGCAAATAACAAAATCTGTATCATTTGGTAAAGTTGCCGCACAATGTCTTGGTGGAACTCTATTCGGAATACTTGGAATGGTTCCTGCGATTGGGATTAATTCACCAATAATCGCTGGTGTTGGTTATTTACTTGGTTCATCGTTAGGAGTATATGTAATAGGTAATATCGGAAGCACAAAAGGAAACTTCTGGTTTACTCTTGCAGGAGGAACTGCAACAGAGTTATTATTTATTATTCTGGTAGATAAATCAAGTGATTCACGGATTGCAGCTACAATTATACTTGGGGGAATTTTTGCAATATTATCTGCAGAAATATTAACCTATCATTTAACTAAACCAAAAATAAATGTCTCAGAAAATATTTCTATAAATTTTCTTGATGGAAGTGATTCACCGTTCGAAGTCTCAAATGAGTTAAAAAGAATTTCAAATTATGATATTGTTTATCCAATGGTTGGAATAAAAATCAGTTTTTAGTTTACTTCAAAATATGCTTCAACATAATTGAACATGCAGGTTTAACCATATCTCCATGGTTAAATCCATCAAGTTCATACAATGATGTTTCTTTATGCCCGGCAATCTTCATCATTCTGTACAGGTAAGCATTCTCTTCGTACCTGCCAAGCAATTCTAATTCTCTATCACCTGTAATTAAAATTAATGGAGGAGCATCTTTTCTTACGTGATAAAGAGGTGCAAATTCATCAATCACCGGTTGAGTCTCAGGAATGCTTCTCTCCTTCCTAATCGTAAAGTGAGTTATAGCTTGTCCACTGAAAGGAATTATGCCGGCAATTCTATCAGCATCTATGTTATATTTTGCCAGCCATTTCTTATCAAGCCCTGTCATCATAACTAAATAACCACCAGCTGAGTGACCAGAAATAAATATCTTATTTGTATCTCCGCCATACTTTGCAATATTTTTAAACGTCCAGGCAATTGCTGAAGCGGCATCATCAATAATTTCTTTGCAATAAACTTTAGGACTCAACCTGTAATCAACATCAACAATTGAAATTCCCTTCTGTAAAAGTTCTTCCGGAATTGACCTGCTGCCGCTTGTTAATCCCCCTCCATGGAACCAGATAACGGTTTGAAAATTCTTTTTGTCCAACGGATAATAAACATCAAGCCTGCGCAAGCTATCTGCATAAGAATCTTTTATCTCTTTGGGATTTTCACTGTATAAAATATTGTAATCATATTTATAGGATGTAGATCCCTGGGCAACATTAACCTGCACATTAATTAAAACGTTGCAAAAGAATAAAGTTATCAGCAAATATTTTTTCATCAGCATATACCGTGTTTGGTTTAAATTCTCGAAAATTATTTTTTGTAAGTAAGAATAAGGAAATGTCCGGTACTTTTGAAGTAACCAAATTTATCACATTGTTCATTCAGCAATTCTTTCATTTCATTATCAATCTTCCTAACAATTTCGGGATCAATCCCCTGTTTCCAGTATCCGCCAAGAATATTATAAACAGGCAGACCTGCTTCTGCTCTTTCTCTTGGGCTTTTAAAGGAGTATCTCTCCAGCGTTATCTTATAATTTTCAACACCAACGTTAGCCATCATATTCTCAACATCTTTTACAGAAACCACATTAAATATTTTTGGAGCAGGTTTATCCGTTATATTATTTTTCCAGGCAGTTTTTAACAGATCATGATATTCCGGCATAACATCATCTTTATCTGAAGTAACTAGTAAAATGAATAATTGTCCACCTGGTTTTAAAACCCTGTCGGCTTCTTTAAAAGCTGCTTCCATTTCATTAATAAGCTGAAAGACTCTGTTTGAAATTACAAAATCAAATTCAGCATCTTCAAACGGAAGGTTTAATGCATTGCCGGTATAAAATGAACAGTTCGTCAATCCTTTTTCATTCCTGGTTTTGTTTGCTATTTCAATCTCAACTTCTGAAATATCGATGCCGACAATCTTTTCACAATTAAATTTCTCAGCAATCTGGAATACTAATTTGCCTGATGCACAACCAATATCAAGTACTTCAGATTTTTCATCTAGTCCTAATCCCAGGATTCTTTGAAAGAATTCATCGGAAGGCAGAGTGTTGTAAATACCTGCAAACTGATTGTAATGCAACTGTATGTTTTTTTCGTTAAATGAGTTCATTATACTTCCTTTGATTTAGCCATAATGCATGTACCATAATTTTTTATTCCATACTCTTTTCTTTATAAAACTTTTGAAGTGTACTGAACGCTTTCTTTTTATTTCCTTCATTTGAAATTAAACCTTTACGATTAAAATAATCCTGTATGTTTGGTAAAGGTCTTCTCGGAGAACGGAAATCATACAAAATCCAAGGACACATTCCTTTCATAAAACTAATTTTACTCAGCATCTTTACCTGTTCGCGGTAAATTGCGTCCTGGTATTCTTCTGTCCAGCGTGTATCTTCATCGCCGTGTAATCCAAATTTAGCACCTCCGCCGAATTCAGAAATTATTAGTGGTTTATTAAATTTCGTCTCCCACGTAAAATCTTTTATATCTTTAATTGAATAAGAATACCAGCCAAGGTATTCATTTGCACCTATAACATCTAAGTATTCAGATAGCGGATCATCAACTGTTATAACTTTGTCTTTATATGTCAGTTCAGTTGCTGCAGATACTAATCTTGTCGGGTCATTCTTTTTTGCTTTTGCAATTAAGCTTGTTAAAAAATCCAGACGTTTCTCTGAGCGTGGTGTTTCATTTGCAACCGACCAGATAATTACTGATGCACGGTTTTTATCACGGCAAATCATCTCAGCAAGCTGCTGCTCTGCAAGTTTATAAGTATTCTTATTTTCCCAAAGTATTGTCCAGTAAACCGGAATTTCAGACCAAACCATGATTCCCATTTTATCTGCAAGCCGTGTCATATATTCATTATGAGGATAATGTGCAAGACGAACAAAATTGCACCCAAGTTCCTTAGCGCTGTTCAATATTTTCTCTGCATCTTCAATCGAGTTAGCTCTTCCGCCACGGATAGGCGATTCTTCATGAATTGATATTCCTCTTAAGAAAACCTGAGTTCCATTAAGCAAAATATTAGTGCCTTCAGTCTTTATTGTCCTGAATCCCATCTGGTCTTTAACTGTATCAGTTTCCGTTTCAAGAATTACATCATAAAGTTTTGGAGATTCAGGTGACCATAAGTTTACTTCGGCATTAATTGAAAATGAATAAAAGTTTTCCTCTGTCCTCACAGGAATTGTTTCAATATTTAATTCCGGAATTTTCAATTTAACGGTTTGCTCATTTGAATCGCCGTTTAACTTTAACCAACCGGAAATAACATTATTATTATTCGGGTCAAGCTGAACAAAATAATCCTGGATAAAGACTTCCGGTACTTCTACAATATTAACATCTCTTGTTATTCCTCCATAATTCCACCAATCCGTATTCAGGGTTGGAACACCATCTCTCAGCCGCTTATTATCTGCTTTTACAACAATAAAGTTATCACCTTCTTTCAGCAGGTTTGTAATTTCAAAATTGAATGGGGTAAATCCACCTGTGTGATGACCTGTTTTTTCACCGTTTACATATACATATGCATCATAGTTAACAGCGCCAAAGTGAATGAAAGTCCGCACGCCGCTTTTAGGTTTGTAGCTGAAAGATTTTTTATACCATACTGTGCCTTCATAAAAGAAAAGATCCTGGCGCTGAGTGTTCCAGTCACCCGGTACTTTTAATAAATCAGATTTGTCAAAATCATATTCAACAAGATCTGATTTGGATTTTGGTTTTGCATTTTTAAAGTATCCCCATTTACTTTCCTCATACCTGTAATTGTAAAATCCGTTCTCATAGGGATCAACAATGATTGACCAGTCACCGTTAAGTGAAATTATCTTTCTGTTTAGAACATTATTAATCTGGTCTTGTGAATAGAGAAACGAAGTACAAAACAAAATGGAAAGTATAAAATTTTTCATAATTACCTTTGAATTGTGAAAATCCGGGATTCAATTTAAGAAATAATGATAAATGAATGAAGGGATGAGCGAGTAAAATTATCGGGAAGAGATGTTGAAACAAAAAACTCCGGCATTAATGCCGGAGCTATTTTGAAAACATCTATTTTGAAAATATCAATTTTAGTTATTCATATCTTAGTGCTTCAATAGGATCCAGGTTTGAAGCTTTATATGCGGGATAAGTACCGAATGTTACACCGACAACTACACACAACAGTATACCTACCATGACAGAAGAAATTGGTATTGTCGGATCAGCCTGTAAAAAAGAACCTGCAAGATTACCAACCATAACACCAATTACAATTCCAAGCACACCACCAAACAATGAGAGGACAATCGATTCAATTAAAAACTGGATTAGGATATTACTCTTTCGAGCACCAATTGCTTTTCTTATTCCAATTTCCCGTGTTCTTTCTGTTACCGATACAAGCATTATATTCATAATACCAACTCCGGCTGCAAGCAAAGCAATTGCAGCAATAACAACAGCGCCAATTTTTACATACTTGGTTGTATTGTTAATAGTAGTCATAATTGTTTCATTAGAGAATATTTCAAAATCGTTATCTTTTCCCGGTTCAACTTTTCTAATCGCCCTGAAATGACCAATTGCCTGTTCAATGGTTGCTTCGTACTGATCTCTTCCGGTTGCCATAACTGTTATGTTAACACTTCTGTTATACTTACCGTAAAAACCCTGGAATGTAGTAATAGGAATGATAGCAAAGTTATCCCGGCTTTGACCGAATAATTCGCCCTGACCTTCATACACACCAATTACCTGCAGCCTGTTGCCATCAATCCTTATATATTGTCCAACCGGATCAATAAACTGGAATAATTTATTGGCAACATCCTTACCTAACACAACAACTCTGTTAGATCTTTCAACATCATTATCATTTATTGGTCGTCCTTCTTCAACAATCCATTTGTTGTTTGGTTGGGCTTCAGGAGTAATACCGCAGAACTGTACATTCGGATTTGTTTCAACATTACCATACTTGGCTTGTTTTGCAAAGCCCCACATTTCTGCACCAACAGACTGAGCAATTGTTAATTTATCTTTTAGCCTGTAAAATTCTTCAAGTGTAAGATCGTGCCTGTTCCTGTATTTCTCCCAGAATTCAGGTCCACCACCTTCCATTACAGGAAATTTCTGGATCTGAAAAGTATTCTGGCCAAGCTGAGATACACCGGATTCGATGCTATTCTCTAACATTGTAAGAATTGTGCTTATAGAGATAATTGAAAAAATTCCAACTACAATTCCAAGAATTGTAAGTAAAGATCTCAGCTTATTTGTCCTTAATGATCTTAACGCGACTAATAGAATTTCGACATATTTCATCACTCATACCTCAATGCTTCCACAGGATCCATTTTGGCAGCAGTGTAAGCTGGAGCAAATCCTGCTATTAATCCTGTTATTAATGAAATCACAATCGCAAGTATAACGGAATCAAATTGAACAGAAGTTGGAAGGAACTGGTTAACAATCATACTTAGAATTATAGCACCTATTAATCCTATAAAACCACCAAGCAAACAGATAATTGTAGCCTCAGAAATAAATTGAGTCCATATAGTTCTTCTCTTTGCTCCAATCGCTTTCCTTATACCAATTTCTTTTGTCCTTTCTTTTACGGAAACAAACATGATGTTCATAATTCCGATTGCGCCGACAAACAAAGACAATCCTGTAATAAACAAGCCTGCAATCTGAATAACACCGACTGTTTGATTGTATTGTTCGGTAAGTCCTTCCTGCTGGTTTACTGAAAAATCATTTTCTTTGTAGTACGGCAGTCCGCGTACTTTTCTCATTATTCCATCAGCTTCTTCTTTCGTTTCAGCAATCATTGCTGTGCTTGGAGCTCTTACAACAATGGTAACGCTTCTGAAATCTTCCGGCAGCCAGTATTTGAATATCGTTCCAATGGGAACAAAGACCTGTTTATCAGGATTGAAGCTACCCATTATAAAACTGCCAAGTTCATTAAGAACACCAATAACCTTGAAATTTATGTTACCGATTTTAATAATTTTATCCGTAGCAGTTAAATTCGGGAAAAGATTTTTAGCGACTTCGCTGCCTAAAACAACAACATTTCTTGAACCTTTGCTTTCAAGCTCATTAAAAAATCTACCTTCGGCAAAAGTAAAATTAGTTGTAGCAAGATAATCTGAGGTTGAGCCCGAAATTATAGTTGTACTTGTTTTCTGGTCTCCATATTTCAAATTTTGAGTAGCCCAAAGAGACGGTGCAATTGCAATAGGGGTTTTGGCCATACTTTTAAATTTTTCATACTCGTCCATCGTAATATTTTTCCGGTTCCTTATTTTCCACCATTCATCATCTGAGAACCAGGCCCATTTATCTATATATAAATTATCAGAGCCCATTGCACTTATTCCCCTCTGAAAAGCTCCGTCAATTCCTTTTATAGCTGTTGACATAAGTACAACAGAAGTAACACCGATAAAAATTCCGAGTGTTGTAAGTGCTGCTCTTATCTTGTTTGCCCTAAGCGCTCTTAAGGAAATGATTAAACCTTCTTTCAACTCATAAAAATAATTTTTCATATTTATCTTCTATTGTTGGAAAGATAATTTTTGTCCGTTTGGAATATACCTGTTTTTTACTTCTTCATCTTTTTCAATCAAACCATCACGAAGCCTTATAATTCTTGCTGCATGCTCTGCAATATATTCTTCGTGTGTAACGAGAATAATTGTGTTGCCCTGAAGATAAATCTCATTGAACAGAGTCATAATATCTTCACCTGTTTTTGAGTCGAGGTTACCTGTAGGTTCATCTGCAAGAATAATTGCGGGATTAGTAACAAGTGCTCTTGCAATTGCAACACGTTGTCTTTGTCCGCCGGATAATTCATTTGGTTTGTGATGAACTCTGTCTCCAAGACCAACATTAATTAAAGCCTGCCTTGCACGTTCTTTTCTTTCATTGGAGGGGACGCCTGCGTAAATTAAAGGCAATTCAACATTATGCAGGGAATCAGATCTTGGCAGCAAATTGAAAGTCTGGAACACAAAACCTATTTCTTTATTTCTAACTTTGGCAAGCTCATTATCAGTCATGTTGCTTACATCAACACCTTTGAATTCATATTTGCCGTGTGTTGGAGTATCAAGACAGCCAAGCATATTCATTAAAGTTGATTTACCGGAACCTGAGGGTCCCATAATCGCGACATATTCATTCTTATTGATTGTAAGAGAAACATCGTGTAAAGCATGCACCCGCTCTGATCCTACCTGATAAATTTTAGCTATATGTTCTATATTTATAATATTCATTTTATTTCCGGTTTTATTTAAAAGTGATTAAAACCGGGAAGCGGATAACTTAACCCGGTTTTAATTAATCATTTAACTTGCTTGTTCTTTATTGCCGGTTTTTTTGCCGCCGCCTTCAACTCTTACATTCAGCTTATCCTGAAGTTCTCTTGATATTGCACGGTAAGGACCGCTAATAACTTTTTCGCCGCCTTTTAATCCGTTTTTTATTTCAATATAATTATCATCACTAATACCGGTTTCAACTTCAACCATTTTAGCTTTATTATTTTCAGCAAGGAAAACTACTTCTTTAGGTTTTTTATCTTTTTTATTTTCTTTTGTAGTTGGAGCTGCTTCATCTTCACCTGCAGGATTAGCTTCCGGCATCTTACCTCTTGCAGTAACACTTTGGATTGGGACTGACCAAACATCAAGTTTAGTTTCTGTTTCAATATCTGCATTGCAGGACATACCCGGTCTAACCGATTTATCAACATCAACCAATCTGATTTTCACTTCGAAATTAACAACTTCCTGCTGTGTACCTGTTCCGGTTGTAGTAGCACTGTTTGCAATTTCAGAAACCACACCATTAAAAATTTTATCACCATAAGCATCAATGGTAATACGTGCTGTATCTCCTATTGAAACAAGCACAACATCATTTTCATCAACTTCAACCGTAGCTTCCATAACGGAGAGATCTGCAACGGTCATTATATCCGTACCCTGACTAAATCCACTACCTAAAACTCTCTCACCAAGTTCAACATTTAAAGCGCTTATTGTTCCGTTCATCGGAGAATAGATTGTTGTTTTATATAAATTTTCCTGTGCTTCTTTTAATGAAGCCTGAGCCTGGGCAACATAGGATTGCTGGGATTCATAATCACTCTGCGTTGTAAGAAAATTTGATTTGGCAGCTTCCAGTTCAGCATCACTTGAAAGTTTCTTTTCATACAAACCTTTCACTCTATCAAAATCAGATTTAACTTTATCCAATAAAGCTTTTGCCCTGCTTAATCCTGACTTGGCAGATTCAAGAGTTGCTGCTGCTCTATCTCTTGCAGCAAGGTAAGTATCAGGTTTTATCTTGATAAGAAGCTGACCTTTTTTAACCTGGTCTCCTTCCTTAACCGGAAGTTCTACAATTTCGCCAGTTACTTCAGGGGTAATAACAACTTTGTATTCAGGATTGATTTTTCCTGTTGCAGTGACAATCTGGGTTATATCGCGTTTAATAACGTCATCAACCTGAACAATCGAGATTTCTTCTTTATTCCCGCTAAGAACTACAAGTAAAATTAATACAACAACCAGGGTACCAATGCCACCAAAAATATAAAGTTTCTTTTTTGATTTCTTTTTATTGCCGTTTGTAGCCATTTTGTTTTGCACTCCTATTTCAAAATTTTATTCGAACTTTTTATAATCTAAAATGCCAAGATAATATTCTAATTGAGATTTCAACCTGAAGAACTCAAACCTGTTATTAATGTTGGTCTGAAGCGCAGATGTATATTCTGAACTTGCCAGAAGAAGATTTACCAAAGTACTTGAACCAAGGTTATACTTTTCCTGTTCAATCTTCCTGTTTTGTTCTGCAGATAAAACGTTATTCTCACTTACGGATAAACGTTTTTCAGCAGTCTGAAAATCAAGATAGGTTTGTTTAAGATTTATTTTAATTGTTCGTTCAAGTTCAGTTAATTCAACTTCCTTATTCTTAAAATTAACCTTTGCGGACTGCACCTGGTTCTCTGTAGACCAGCCATCAAAAATCGGGATATCAAGTGAGAGACCAATATTATAAGATCTTGAATCACCGATTTCACTCAACTTGTTTGCACGTGAATAAAAGGAATAACTGTTAGATAAACGCGGAAAGTAACCGCTTTGAGCCATCGTTACACTGTTATCCGCACTTTTCAAACTTAACAGCGCACTCTGATAATCAAACCTGTTGTTTAAAGTTTCGTTTACATTCTGCTGCAAATCTTTATATTGTTCAATAAGATTTTTGCCTGCCTGCAATTCAGCTTTATCCCCTGAAATCGGATCAACTAAATCAAGTTCCTGGAATACATCCAATCCTAAAGAATTAAGAAATTCACTCTGCAATGTTGCCACATCATTACCGGCCTGAATCAATGCTAATTCAGAATTACCAACTTTTACCTGTGCGGCGTAAACATCTGCTAATGTAACAGAACCCAAACGATTTCTTTCTGTAATAACTTCAAGGTTCTTTTTATTCCAGGCCAAATCATCTTCTCTTACTTTAAGAACTTCCTTAGCATTCAGCACCGCATAAAATCTTGTTATAATTTCAAAAATAATATCCTGTTTTAATCTTTGTAAACTAAGTCTTGCCGCTTCAAGATTGTTTTTACTTTGAGAGATTGAAGCGAAGTTTGCAAGTCCGTCAAATAATGTCCAGTTTGCACTTGCATTCACAGAATAAGATCTGCTCTCGGATGTTTGAGCCGGTGTCGTAATTGGAATTCCAAAAAAGATAGAGGTATTACCTTTTTCTTCGGAACGAGACCAGTTGAATGATCCGCCGGCGCTGAATGACGGTAGTAACCCACCGTAAGCACTTTTTACACTGGATTCATTTCCTTCAAGACTATTGATACCTTTTTGCAAAACAGTATTCTTCTGAAGACCAATTTTAATAGCGTCATCTAAAGTCAGTTTCTTCTGGGCAGAAAGATTAATAGATAAGCCAACAATTAAGAGAATCGAAAGAAAATATCGCATTCTACACTCCTATGGGATAAGCAAAAATTTTCAAATTGTTATTAGTTTTGACGAGAACCGTAGATAAAAGTTACATCTCTGGTTAATAAAATAAAAAATTATAGTTCTATTTCCTACTTTGAAAAAAGATAGTGACAATTAATTACAATTAGAAAAGTTTAAATGAGGATTTAATTTTCTATTGTCCCAGGTACTCATCCTTTATCTTTAAAAGATAAGAGTATGCTTCTTCATAATTGTTTCCGATTTTTCCATCAAGGATAGCGTCTTCTATCGCTTGCTTAATCAGTCCTACAGTTTTAGAAGGTTTTAATTTGCAGATTTCCATAATTGTATCACCTCTGACCGGCGATTGAAATGCACGCAGCCTGTCCTTATCTTCAACGTCTCTCACCTTCTGCATTACTAATTCATAATTGGAAAGGTACTTGGAAACTTTTTTAATATCCTTACTTGTAATATCCGCACGGCAAAGTGTAATAAGATCTTCAAGATCTTCACCTGCATTTACTATTAGTCGTCTGATTGCAGAATCTGTTACTTCCTCATCGACTAATGCGATCGGGCGTAAATGTAACCGTACAAGTTTTTTAACATAATCAAGTTTATTAAGCGGTAGTTTCATCCTATGAAAAATACCATCCATCATTCTTGCGCCAATTTCTTCGTGGCCATGAAATGTCCAGCCAACTTCTTCGTTGAATCTTTTGGTCTGTGGCTTTGCGATATCATGAACCAAAGCGGCAAACCGAAGCCAGACATCATTCGTATTTACAGATATATTATCAACAACAAGACAGGTATGAAGAAAAACATCTTTATGATGATAGTCTTTTCTCTGCTCAACGCCAATCATATTTGAAATTTCCGGAAAGATAATTTTCATTACCTGGGTTGCCTGCAATAATTTTAATCCTACAGAAGGTTTTGGTGAAGAAAGGATTTTCAGAAATTCATCCGTTATTCTTTCCTGTTTAATTATTTCAAGCCGGTTTGCCAAAGAGCTTATTGCATTAAATACTTCTTCGTTAATATTAAAATCAAGCTGAGATGCAAAACGTATTGCCCGGAGAATTCTTAAGGGATCATCATTAAATGTTATGTTTGGATCAATCGGAGTCCGGATTATTTTATTTTTCAGGTCATCCATTCCGTTAAATGTATCAACAAGTTCACCGTATTTTTTTTTATTCAATGATACAGCTAATGTATTAATTGTAAAATCACGGCGGTTAATATCATCCTGGAATGTTCCTGTTTCCACCACAGGATTTCTGCTGTTTTTCTTATAGGATTCTTTACGGGCACCAACAAATTCAAGATCGATATCATTATACCTGAAATGCGCGGTACCGAAATTTCTGAATACTGCAATCTGATTTATACCCAGGGCCTGGGAATATCTTGTTGCAAATTCAATTCCGTCACCAACAATTAAGAAATCAATTTCGCTTGTATCTCTCTGAAGTATAAAGTCGCGTACAAATCCACCGACAGCATAAATTTCAAAATTCATCCGCTCAGCAATGTCAGAAGCTAATAAAAATTCCTGGGCTGAGAAATATTCTGAAAACTTTTCTTTATATAATTCTGATTCGTCCATCATTCAGTTAACTTATTAAAATAGAATTTTGATTTTATTTCATCTGCAAAATTACACATCCAATTTACTTTTTTTAATTGTGAATATAAAACTTCATTCAGATTTTTATCCTGCTTGTATCGCATCGCTCTGATTGTAAGAAGTTTAGCTTTTTCAAAATCTTGTTCCTGAAAACATTTTTTTGCCAGGCTTAATATTCCAATAGCTTTTATTGTTGAATTAGGCATTGAAATATCTTTAACTATCGCACTTGTAATTCGGCTGACCGTACTATCATCATATTTTTCATCAACTAATAGTGGCAAGGAAGCATAAAAAATACTATCGGAATTCATGCTCTTTAAAATAGATAAGCTGGTTGAATCATTACCTGCAATATATTCTCTTAGCATACCAGGTCTTTTGGATAATCCTAATTTAATTTGAGATGATATTAGAAAACCATAAGAAGGACTTTCCACCAGCAATTCAGAATATAACTTCAAGGCAGTTTCAAAATCACTTATGAGGACATATTGATCAGCCAGCATATTTTTCAGACTATACTCAAACGAAGTTGAGTCGTATTTTTTTATTTCTGTTTTTAGAATTTGAAATGCTGAATTGTAATTTCCAAGCTTATTTAAACTGGTTATATAACCAAACAGTGCAGGATAAGAACCGGAATAATTCAACAGGTTCTTAAACTTATTCATTGCATTGTTATAATCCTTTAAGTTGAACAATCTCCAACCATCATCTATCTGCTCTGAAAAAAATCTTGCGCAAACTTTTTTAAAAATTGGTGGTCTTGCAAAATACAATCTTGCCGAATGAATGTTGTTTTGATAATCCTGTTGTTTCAAAAACATTAAATATTCTTTTTCAACCCGCTCAACTGATTTGCCGTAAATTAAGTCAAACTCATTTTCAGAATAGTATCGTTTAAATTTTTCTGCTCCGTAAGTATCAATCAAATATTTGCAGAATGAACCGGAATAGATGTAGGATAACGAAGACGCCTGGCCGAAAAAATTAAAACCGGAAAATAATTTTGCAACCGGGATTGAGTAACCGTTTTTATATGCTAAGTACGCAAGGTAGTGATTGGAATAATAGCCAGGGCAGTAATCAATGGCAGATGCAATACCTTCTGTTAATGCCATACTTAAATTGCCCGGAATTTTAAAAATCGTTTTTCCAAATTCGCTTGAGACAGCATGCACAATTTCATGTTTTAATGTTGATGAAAAACTATTTGCATCAACAAAAATTTGCTGTAACCATGGTTTGGAAACGTCTGCATTTGCAGAACCAAACAGATTTTTCTTCTGGATATTATCTCTGAAAACGAAAATGGTTACAGGAATATCATTTTTAATCTTAAGTTCAGTCCTTATTTCTTCATAAAAATATTCGGATGATAATCCAATTACTTCTACTTTAGATTTGCTTAAAGACTTATCAAAATAAAATTCAAAATGCTGTGTCTTAAGCAATCCTCCTAAATTGTTTTTCAGTAATCCGGTTGTTAAAGAGTAACCCATATAACCGGAACAGAAGTAAAACAGTACTGCCGGTAAAAAAAAGATTGTAAGAAATAAATACTTCCTATTGACAGATATAGTTTTGGTTTTTAGAAAAATTCTTAACAGTATTGCACTAACTGATCCGAAGTAAACCAGATTTATCAATCTGTATGAAATTAGCTTCCAATCAATTTTAATCGTCTCATCATAAATCGTCCCAGGATAATATCCAAAAACCGGGTTATAAAAGTAAACCTGCGGATTGAAGTAAAATTCAAAAAGTGGAATCGATAAAACCAGCAGAAACATTACAGTAAAGATTGTCTTGTTAAATTTTTTCCAGGTTAGAAATGAAATTAACGCAAGTGAAATTCCAACAAGACCCGATGGAACTGCAAGTACAAAATAAAAATAAATTCCGTCAAGCAGTGAACAGTTCAGAATAAAAAATGAAGCGATGAGTGAAATTACAAACGGCAGACTTAAGAAAAACAGAACTGCCCAAAGAAGTTCTGATAAAAATTTTTTATCAAATATAAATTGGTTTTTCCGGATGGATATTACTGTGAACAAACCAACCAGGAAACCAAGTAATATACTATTAATAAAAGAGTATTCGAAACCCAGAATATTTGTAAGAGGAAATTGAAGCAATACAAAATCGATCAGAACAATAAACAGGCAAATTACTATAAAGGATCTGTTCCTGTAGTAAGGCATCATAAATTTCGCAAGGGACTTTAATTAAAACTTAGTTTCATTATTGCACCATTAACTCCAACACCCATCCAGGATTTATCATTAGTCAAAATAATCCTGTTAAGTGATTTTTTCAACTTTGGTTCGTGCAATTTCCAGTTCTTTCCGCTGTTGGTTGTATATAAAATTAATCCCTTTGAACCAATAACAATTCCATGCTGAATATCTTTAAAGGTTACGTCGAATAAACCATTTGGAAAATTCTCTTCAGACTTCGACCAGGTTTCACCTGAATTTTCCGTTCTTAAAATATTTCCATCGCCACCAACAATAAATCCAAGACGATTATTTACAAAGTTTATACTTTTCAGGTAGCTTGAAGTTAACTGGTTTTGATAAATCCAGGTTTCTCCTTTATCAGTAGTTTTAAGCAAATCACCGTTTTTACCAACAATAAAACCGGTTTTGTCGTTAAGGAAAAAGATATCATAAAATGTACTTAGTGAATTAGATTTGATTCTAAGCCAGTTCAGGCCTGCATCATTTGTTTTAAGTATTAATCCTTTATTACCTACAATAAATCCCTCGGATTGATTTACGAATTTTATTCTGAGGAATGCATTGTCAGTTTCAAAAATTTGTTTTTCCCAGGTATAACCACCATCTGTTGTTTGCAAGAGGACTGAGCTATCGCCTATTGCAAATCCCTTCTTTTCATTAATAAATATTACATCAAAAATATCTTGTGTTATATTGGTGTTCAGTATTAACCAGTTACTTCCGTTATCAGATGATTTCAAGATTACCCCATATTCACCGCAACAAAAAATATTGTTATTAAACTGATTAATAGAATTCAGGTTTTCGTAGACTGGGCTTTTAAGTGCTTTAATTACCAGAGATGATTTTTTCTGCTCTGTTTTATTTCCTCCTTTGTCTTCATTTTCATTCAGAAGCAATAGATCCTTTCCCGATTTCCAGTTTGCAAGTACCTGGTCCATAATGTAATAGATCGAACCTACGGCAAATATCAGAATTAAAGCAGAATAAATAATGGCTTTGATCTTATATCTTTTATTATTCCTTGCCCCTAAGTGCTGATTAATTGAATTAGCATTTTTATCATCTCCCAATAAATTTACCAATTCATAAAAGTCTTTCAGATTTTTTAATCTTTCATTTGGGTTTTTAGCTAAAAGAGTTAAAATTATCTTGTCAATTTGTTCGGGCAGTTCAGGCGCATAATGCAAAATTGAAGATGGCTGGTAATGTAAATGTCCATTGATAATTTCATCTGCACTGTTTGCTTCAAATGGAGTAACACCAGCTAACATTTCGTAAAATGTTATTCCTAAAGAATAGATGTCGCTTTGAATAGTGGGATCGCCACTTTTAAACAATTCAGGACTCATATAAGGTAAAGTCCCCGGATTGGTTCTTGCAATATTAATATTCTTAACGAATAAGGATTTTGAAATTCCAAAATCCATTATTTTAACAACACCATCTTTACTGATAATAATGTTCGAGGGTTTAACATCTAAATGCAGGAAACCTTTTGAATGAGCATAATCCAACCCGTTAATAACTTGCTTGATAATCTCAATCGCCTCTTGAAGATCAAGCCTTGACTTTCTTACAATCAGGTTTTCAAGAGTTTCTCCCTCAACATATTCCATTACAATTCCAAGAGTCCCGCTTTCCTGGATAAAATCATATATGGGCACAATGTTGGGATGAGAAAGTTTTGCCTGGTTCCTTGCTTCCTGTTTAAATTTTTTAATTGTATCCATAAAATCTTTGGATTGTATATTCAGAAATTTTATGGCTACTTCTCTGTCTAAGACGGAATCATAACCTTTATAAACCATCCCCATTCCACCTTTGCCAATTTCTTGGATAATTCTAAAGTTACCATATTGATTTTGGCTCATTCCATTTCCCTCAAAAAAAATAAGTGAGCAGATTTTTTGAAACAAAAGTAAAAATTTGATAATCTAATTACAATTGCTACTACCTATATTATCTTGTCTTATGCAATTATTTATATTATTCGTATATTTGTGCGGCAATTTTTAATGATTGCTTTGTTTATTTTGCGAGAATGGCGGAATTTGGCAGACGCGCTAGACTTAGGATCTAGTACCGCGAAGGTGTCGGGGTTCGAGTCCCCGTTCTCGCACAAGTTTTTTCTTAATTTCATCATATTATTTAACTTTTTTTGAGGATTTATTGGAAACAAAAATAAATGTCATTTCCGCAGGTGAACATGAATTAGAAGCTACTCTTACTTATGAAGAAATCCTACCTGAAATTGAACAAGCATATAAAGAAGAAGGTAAAAAAATTGAAATGCCCGGTTTTAGAAAGGGTAAAGTTCCGTTGGCATTACTAAAGAAAACTTATGGTGAAGCAATTGAATATAAAGCAAGTGAGAAAATTGCTAATAAAAAATTCTGGGAAATAGTTGAAGAGCAGAATCTCAATCCGATTAGTACCCCTAAAATGGTAGATCTCGATTTTGAACGTGGTTCAAAAATTATGTTCAAAATTCAATATGAAGTAATGCCTGAACTTGAATTAAAAGATTATACCGGAAATGAGATTTCAAAAATTGAACTTAAAGTAAACGATGAAATGGTTGACGATGAAATTACTTCATTAAGAAAAAGAAACAGCAAAGATGAAGTGACTGAAGTTGTAGAAGATAAAATGAATGTGATTAATGTAAATCTTAAGAAACTTGATGAATCCGGGAATATAACAGATGAAAAAGGACAGGATTTAAATATTGACCTCTCCGATTCAAGAGTAAATAAAGATATAGTTGAAAATGCGATCGGAAAGAAGAAAGGCGAAACATTTAAATTCAGCTTTAAGGATATGCATGAAGTTGATGAGGATGGAAATAAAAAAGTTATAGAAGAGACTTATAATTACGAGGCAACCATCAATTCAATTAATAAAATTGTGTTACCTGAATTTGATGATGAGTTCGTTAAAAAAATATCTAAAGAAAAATTTTCCAATGTTTCTGACTGGACAGAAAACATCCGTAAAGGAATACAGAGCTATTATGATTTACAATCTGAAGATATGTATATAAACGGACTTCTTTCCACTATTGTTAAGAATAATGATTTTGAACCACCACACGGTTATGTCCATAAAATACTTGATAATCTTGTTGCAATGGAACAAGATAAAGCAAAAAGAGAAGGTCATAAACATTTTGATGCTCATCAGGTAGAAAAACAACTTCACAGCCGCGCTGAATGGAATGCTAAATGGCAAATTATTGTTAATAGTTTAGCTAAGAAGGAAAATATTGCTGTTTCAGAAGAAGAATTAAAAGAAACTGCAGAAAAAGAAGCTGCTGAAACCGGAATTTCTGTTGAGAAACTTCTGAAGTTTTATAAAGATTCCGGCCGTAAGGATACTCTTCTTGAACAAAAGGTAATTGATTTCCTTAAAGCTAATAATTCCGCAAAAGTCATAAATCCTAATGAACAAAAACAAACTGAGAAAGAGTAAAAATGAAAACTGAAATTTATAACCAGCTTGTTCCTTATGTAATTGAACAAACCGGTCGTGGTGAACGTGGTATGGATATATTCTCCCGGTTATTAAGGGATAGAATAATTTTCATAGGTACACCAATTGACGATCATATTGCAAGTCTTGTTATAGCACAGCTTATTTTCCTGGAATCAGAGGATGCGGAAAAAGATATTAATCTTTACATCAATTCACCCGGTGGCAGTGTCTCAGCCGGTCTTGCAATTTATGATACTATGAAATACATCAAACCGGATGTAGCTACAATTTGTGTCGGATTAGCGGCAAGCATGGGCGCTATTTTATTAGCCGGTGGTGCAGATGGCAAAAGATCATCACTCCCCCATTCAAGAATACTGATTCATCAACCCTGGGTAAGCGGATTACAAGGACAGACTACCGATATTGAAATCCATGCTAAGGAGATGGTTAAAACAAGGGAAACATTATATAAAATCTTAGCTGAACATACGGGTAAACCGCTTGAGCAAATTGCAAAAGATAGTGATCGTGATTATTATATGTCCCCTGAAGAAGCTAAAGAGTATAGACTTATCGATCATATTTTTGAAAAGAGAATAGTACCTAACTTAGATAAAAAAGATTAATGCAAGATTTGCATATTCAATTTTGAAAGAGATTGTATCAACAATCCCTTTTTTGTTACCTATTGTAGAAAATAAATAACAATGAAATTGCTTCATAATAATTCTATTGTTCAACGTGTTTTTTTTATGCTATTATAGTAAGATATATTTCTTGACATTAGGAATATTGTAAGCTATTTTTGCTAAAAATTTCTACAAAATTATGTTAACAGAATTCGGAAAAATTTTTATTTTCCTGCTTATAGCAGTTATCTTCGTAGTCGTTGTTCTATTCGTTTCCAAAATCCTTAGACCACAGAGACCTACCAAGGAAAAGCTTCTAACTTATGAATGCGGCGAAGATACAATAGGTTCTCCCTGGGTTAAATTCAATATAAGGTTTTATGTTGTAGCGCTTATATTTTTAATATTCGATGTTGAAGTTGTTTTATTATTTCCCTGGGCGCTGGCGTACAAAGAATTTGGACTTGCAGGTTATCTAGTTGGTCTTATATTTCTATTTGTACTTGGACTTGGAATGGCTTACGAGTGGCGAAAAGGTGATTTAGACTGGGCCAGACCTGCCATTAAAAAACCAGAAGTTGATGTTAAAACCTCCGGAGAAAAATATCTGTCTAAGGAAATTGAAAAACCAACTTCACTTAAACCTGAAATTGTCGAACCAGTTCAAAAAAATTAATACATATGAAAAGTTTATTAGATACTGAATTCCAGGATGGAAATATAGTAATAGCAAAAACCGAAGACTTCCTTAACTGGGCAAGGTTATCATCAATCTGGCAATTGAGTTTTGGTTTGGCCTGCTGCGCCATTGAAATGATGGCAACATCAGCCTCTCATTACGATTTTGACCGGTTTGGTGTAATACCTCGTCCAACTCCCCGGCAGGCAGATGTAATCTTAATCTCAGGCACAGTCACATTGAAAATGGCTACGAGAATCAAAAGACTTTACGAACAGATGTCTGAACCAAAATATATTATTTCTATGGGAAGTTGTTCAAACTGCGGTGGACCATACTGGGAACACGGTTACCATGTTCTAAAAGGAATTGACCGTGTAATTCCGGTTGATGTTTATGTGCCGGGCTGCCCTCCCCGTCCTGAAGCTTTGCTTGAAGGACTTTTAAAATTACAAGAAAAAATCAGAAATGAATCATTGATTAAGAAAACTGTATGAAAACTTCAGAAGAAATTTTTCAGATTCTAAAAAATAAATTCCAGGATAAAATAATTGAGTTTAAGAATGTTCAGTTCGAACCTCATATTATTGTTGATCCTCTTGCCATTAAAGCTGTTTGTTTGTTCCTTAGAGATGAGGTAGAATTAGAGTTTGATTCGTTAATGAATTTGTCCGGTGTAGATGATGCTAATGGTGAAAAGAAGCAGGAAGAAGATGGTACAACTACAATTATCGGTGGAACATTAAGCGTCTATTATCATCTTGATTCAATTCTATTAAAACATAAAATTACACTTAAAGTATCAACAACTCGAGAAGAACCTGAAGTTGAATCTGTTGAAAGCGTTTGGAAATGTGCAGACTGGCACGAACGCGAAGTTTATGATCTGTTCGGGATCAAATTCCTGAACCATCCGGATTTAAGAAGAATACTTATGCCTTATGATTGGGATGCAGGTCATCCTTTAAGAAAAGATTATAAGAATCCTGAATTTTACCAGGGAATGAAAGTCCCTTATTAATTCTTTTATTTCAAAGTGAACATGAAATTTTAACAAATAAATCTATGGCTCTAAAAACTGAACATATGGTTTTGAATATGGGTCCTCAGCACCCCTCAACGCACGGTGTGCTGCGACTCGAAGTTGAACTTGAAGGTGAACTGATTATGAAGGTTACTCCGCATATCGGTTATCTTCACAGGTGTTTTGAAAAACATTGCGAAGCTATGACTTATCCGCAGGTTATACCCTATACGGATAGATTAGATTACCTTGCTTCGATGAATAATAATTTCGGTTACGTTGTTACAATGGAAAGGTTCCTTGGAATACAGGTGCCGGAAAGAGTTGAGTATATTCGTGTTATAATGGCAGAGCTAAACCGAATTGCTTCCCATCTTGTTGCACTGGGTACTTATGGTGTAGATATTGGCGCATTCACTCCATTCCTTTTTTGCTTTGCTGACAGAGAAAAAATTTTAACACTGTTTGAAATTACCTGCGGGGCAAGACTTCTTTATAATTATATGTGGATTGGTGGTCTTTCACATGATATTCATCCTGATTTTATAAGATTGACAAAAGAATTTTTAACTTCCTTTAAGCCAAGCATTATTCAATTGAATAATCTTCTTTCCTATAACAAGATATTTGTTGAAAGAACTGCTAATGTTGGAATTTTACCAGTAACTACTGCAATTAATTATGGCATAACAGGACCAAATTTAAGAGGAAGCGGAATTAAGTATGATTTAAGAAGGGACGATCCTTATTCAATTTATGACAGATTTGATTTTGATATTCCAGTTGGACAAGGATTACAAGGAACCGTTGGCGATTGCTGGGACAGGTATTGGGTACGTGTAAGAGAAATGGAAGAAAGCGTTAAAATAATTGAACAGGCTTTGGCAACATTCCCTGCAAGCGGTGATGTTCAGTCAGCAATACCAAAAAGAATTAAACCGCCTGCCGGTTCAATTTATGGAAGAGTTGAAAATCCTAAAGGTGAACTTGGTTTCTTTATTGTTAGTGATGGCACAACGAATCCTTACAGAATTAAAGTCAGAGGACCATCGTTTGTAAACCTTGAAGTTCTTGGAGAACTTTGCAAAGGCCATCTTGTAGCAGATGTAATTGCTATACTTGGTAGTATAGATATCGTTCTTGGTGAAGTTGATAGATAAATAAAAGCCACATAAATCCCTCACGGGGGACTTAAGGAAGAATTTAAAACGGCTTTAAATAACTTGCCTCTATGCATATCAGCCTGGAGGATTTTAGGAGTAAGTTAATATAATGCATGAGATTTTAAATAATTTAATCGGGAATGAGTTAATTGCAACAGTAATAGCTTCTGCTTTCCCGTTAGTCTTTATTTTAATCTATACGCTTTTTGCTGTATGGTGGGAAAGAAAAGTATCTGCTCATATGCAGGATCGTTTGGGACCGATGAGAACAGGCTGGCATGGAATCTTCCAGACAATTGCAGATATGACTAAACTTCTCATGAAAGAAGATATAATTGCTACTCAGAACGATAAGAAACTTTTCAATATTGCCCCGGTTCTTGTATTCGTTGGAAGTTATGCAGCATTTGCGGCAATTCCGTTTGCCGGAAATTTTATTGGTTCAAACATTGATCTTGGTCTTCTTTATATCATTGGAATATCTTCTTTAGTTGTTATTGCCATTCTAATGGCGGGATGGGCTTCAAATAATAAGTATACATTGCTTGGTTCTATCCGCTCAGCTTCACAGTTAATCAGTTATGAAATTCCCACTGCGATAGTTATTCTTACAATGGTAATGCTGCTTGGAACAATGAACCTGAGAACAATCAGTGAAACACAAACAGCTTACTTTTGGAACTGGAACATATTTGGTGGTGTAGCGCCAATTGGCATTAAAATTTTACTCATCCCTTTTATGTTTATTTCATTCACAATAATATTTATCAGTACTCTTGCAGAATCAAACAGAGTTCCATTTGATTTACCTGAAGCCGAATCCGAATTGGTCTCCGGATATTTTACCGAATATGCAGGTATGAAGTATGCAATGTTTATGCTTTCGGAATACGGCAATATGTACGCTGTCTCAGCAGTCATCTCTGCATTGTTTCTTGGGGGTTACCAATCGCCTTTTGGTTACATTGGGAATTCATTGGGAATAAGCTGGCTCGTTCCATGGGAACAGTTTTTCTGGTTTACCGTTAAGGGCTTAAGCTTTGTTACAGCCCATATGTGGTTAAGATGGACTTTACCTCGTTTGCGTGTTGACCAGGTAATGCACCTTTGCTGGAAATATTTAATTCCTTATTCATTTGCGACTTTAATTATTGTTGGATTTATAACATTGATTTAATTATGAAAGAATATTTTAAAAATACATGGCTGGGAATATGGACAGCGCTCGTTGGTATGAAGATTACTTTAAAACATGTTTTCGTACCTGCAGTTACAATTCAATATCCTGATGTAAAAGTTCAGATGCCCGAAAGAGCAAGGAACAGGCTTTACGTAAATATGGATGATTGTATCGGATGCGATCAATGTGCGCGTGCCTGCCCCGTTGATTGTATTACAATTGAAACTGTTAAAGGAATTCCGGGTGAAGACCTTGGACTTACCTCAAACGGAAAAAAGAAAGCGCTTTGGGTTACTAAATTTGATATTGATATCGCTAAATGCTGTTATTGCAGTTTATGTGTTTACCCCTGCCCTACCGAATGTATTAAGATGACGGATGTTTATGAATTTTCCGAGTATGAAAGAGAAAACTTAGTTTACAAGTTTGCTACTTTAACTGAAGAAGAATCAAAAATTAAAATAGAAAATTATGCTAAGCTTGAAGCCGAAAAAGCTGCTCAAAAAGCCGCAGCTGCTGCAAAGCCAAAACCGTCCGCTTCAACTGATGCACCTAAAACCGAAACCAATTAGTAAAATAGATATGGCACTTTACGATATATTTTTTTATTTGTTTGCTGCAGTAACTTTATTATCGGCTCTGGCTGTTGTATCAACAAGAAATATAGTCTACTCGGGTTTTTACCTGTTATTAACTCTGTTTGGAGTTGCCGGATTATATGTTCTACTTGCTGCAGATTTTATAGCCGTTGTTCAGATTATAGTTTATGTAGGTGGAATTCTTATCCTGGTTTTATTTGGTATTATGCTTACAAGTAAAATCACTAATGTTCAGATAAAGACAGGGACAATACAGATTGTACCTGCAGTTATCGGTGTTGGATTACTGGCTGGAATATTGGCTAATATTCTTTTAAACACCGCCTGGAAATCTACAAACGCTGAACTTCCTTTAAATACGACAGCTTATGAACTCGGTAAATATCTTGTAACAGATTATGTTTTGATTTTTGAGTTGCTCGGTATACTGCTGCTTGTTGCATTGATTGGTGCAGCTTCAATTGCAAGACGAGAACAAAATTAATTTTTAAGGAGTTTATTTTGGGTCAGGTTGGTTTAAATCATTTTCTTTTTGTCAGCGCAATTCTTTTCTCGCTTGGAATTTTTGGAATTGTAACAAGAAAAAATGCAGTTATGGTTTTAATGGGAATTGAACTGATACTTAATGCTGCAAATATAAATTTTGTTGCGTTTGCACGGTTTGGAAACTTTGGTATCAGCGGACAAATAATTGCTCTCTTCGTTATTATTCTTGCTGCTGCAGAAGCAGCTATTGCACTGGCAATAGTATTAAATATTTATAAAACATTTTCTCATGTAAATATTGATGAGATAGATAATCTAAAAGAATAGCATATGAATGAAATAACTCTACTTTATACATCAATAGCAATTCTTATACTTCCCCTGCTGGGTTTTGTATTGTTAATTCTTGGAGGTAAGATACTTCCTAAAGCACATCTTGTGGAAACCTTCATAATGTTTGTTACACTTGCATTATCTGTTTTTGTTTGCTTTGGAAAACTGGCGTATTATGTTAATACTGATCTTGTTACTGAAAGCAGCTGGATTTACTTATGGAATGTTCCTGTAGTTGGAAGTATTGATATTGTTCTTGGAATTAAGATCGATAACCTTACAGCAATAATGCTAATTGTAGTTAACCTTATAAGCTTTCTCGTTCATTTATTTTCAATAGCATATATGGAAGGCGACGTAAGGTACAGAAGATATTTTGCTTACCTCGGCCTTTTCACTTTCTCAATGCTTGGTATCGTACTAACTCATAATTTGTTAATGATGTACATTTTCTGGGAATTGGTTGGCTTATCATCTTATTTATTAATCGGTCACTGGTTCGAAAAGAAATCTGCTTCCGATGCTGCAAAGAAAGCTTTTCTTGTTAACCGTGTTGGCGATACAGGTTTCTTTATCGGAATAATGATTTTATTTACTCACTTCAGAACTTTTACTCTTGATACAATTTTCAATCAGATCTCTGCAGGTAACCTTCCGTTTAACAGTCAGGCTGCATTAACTGCTGCCGGTATTTTATTATTTATGGGTGCAGTTGGAAAATCTGCCCAGTTCCCTCTTCACGTATGGTTACCGGATGCAATGGAAGGTCCTACACCTGTAAGCGCATTAATTCATGCTGCTACAATGGTTGCCGCAGGAGTTTATCTTACAGCAAGAATATTTGTTTTATTAACTGCCGATGCTATGCTGACAATTGCTATTATCGGTATGGTAACTTCTTTCGTTGCTGCTACAATCGCATTAACTCAAAATGATATTAAAAAAGTTTTAGCTTACTCCACTGTTAGTCAGCTTGGATATATGATAATGGCCCTTGGTGTAGGAGCATATTCTTATGCTTTCTTCCACCTTGTTACACACGCGTGGTTTAAAGCATGTTTGTTCCTCGGTTCTGGTTCGGTAATTCATTCAATGCACCACGAGCAGGATATTAGAAATATGGGCGGATTAAGAAAAAAGATGCCGCTTACCTATTACACATTTTTAATTTCCACACTGGCAATTTCAGGTGTACCTTTTACATCGGGTTTTTTAAGCAAGGACGGAATTTTAGCAGGAACTCTTGCATTTGCTAATCTTACCGGTCATTGGTTAATTCCAATTGTTGCTTTTCTTGTTGCAATGATGACTGCATTTTATATGTTCCGGTTAGTAATTTTAACTTTCCATGGTGAACCAAGAGATCATCACAAGTATGAACATGCACACGAATCACCCTGGGTAATGACATTGCCTTTGGTTATTCTTGCCGGTTTATCAGTATTCTTCTGGTATACAATAAATCCAATTGATCCTGCAAAAGGCTGGTTCCTTGATAAATGGATTCATACACCTGCTACTGTAGTTCCGCAGGAACAAAGATTTGATTTTATGAAAACCGAACCGGCAGCTTTAACTCATAGTGCAGAAAAGACGGTTCAGGAAAGTATTGTTCACTCTGAAACTTATACACATACAATGCATTCGGTTCATTACACGGCAATGACGTTATCTCTTATTGTTGCGGGATTAGGTATCCTGTTCGCTTTTATTATGTACCAATGGAAGAAAGTTGATCCTGATAAACTAGCCGGTAAGCTGAAACCGCTTTATAATTTTTCGCTTAATAAATGGTATATAGATGAATTGTATCAATATACATTTATCGGCGGTACACTGTTGTTCAGTAAATTTTTAGCCTGGTTTGATAATACGATTGTTGATGGAATTGTTAACGGTTCCGCTTTCATAACAAGATGGATTTCAAAGATTAGCGGTGTGTTTGATACTTACGTTATTGACGGCTTTGTAAATTTTGTGGCTTACCTGAATGGTTTCTTCGGAATTGCTTTCAGGAAGATTCAGACCGGAAGAGTACAGACTTATGTTGTTTATATTGTTTTTGCAATAATCATTTTGATGTTCATTTTTAAACCATTCTAACTAAGCTTAGCAAATGGTTTTAAACATAGAGTTATATCACCTTAAGTGATAAATACTAAATAAAGTTTTTAAAATTTAGAGGCATAAATAATTATGGGATTTTTTCCTTATCTATCGTTTGTAACCTTCCTGCCAATTCTTGGAATGCTGATTATATTGTTTATTCCGGGAAAGCAGGAAAAGTTTATTAAATGGTTTTCGCTTGCTATAACTGCATTACAGTTGGTTGTTGCCGCACTGATTTTAAATGGTTACAATTACAACCTTGCAGGTGTATTTGAGCAGAATTCATTTCAGTTTGTTGAAAAATTCAGATGGATAGAAATCTCTGGCATATCCTGGATTGGCACCGTTAAAGTTGATTACTTTCTCGGTATAGATGGTTTAAGTGCACCAATGGTTCTCCTGACTGCTTTAATCTCATTTATAGCCTGTATGTCATCCTGGACTATCAACAAAGCTGTTAAAGGCTACTTTGCCATGTTCCTTCTTCTTGATGCCGGAATGATGGGTGTGTTTGTTTCTCTGGATTTCTTCCTGTTCTATATCTTCTGGGAATTAATGCTTCTTCCTATGTACTTCTTAATCGGAATCTGGGGCGGCCCAAGAAAAGAATATGCAGCTATCAAGTTCTTTATTTACACATTGTTTGGCAGTGTGTTTATGCTTCTTGTAATGATCGGTTTGTATTTCAGTACAACTGAAATTTTAGCTGACGGAACAAAAGTTTTTACATTCAACTTATTATCAATGATGGATCCCAAGAATTTCACTCCAACCGGAATTCTTTCTCCGTTAAATCCGCATAACCTAAGATTTATAGCGTACCTTGCATTGTTTGTTGGGTTTGCAATTAAAATTCCAATGTTCCCGTTTCATACCTGGTTACCTGATGCGCACGTAGAAGCACCAACTCCAATTAGTGTTATTCTTGCCGGTGTACTTTTAAAAATGGGTACTTACGGAATTATAAGAATCAGTTATCCTGTCTTCCCTGAAATTACAAAACAACTGATGTGGTGGATAGCATTATTCGGAATGATAAATATTATTTACGGTGCACTTGTTGCAATGGCTCAAAAAGATTTCAAGAAATTGATTGCCTACTCGTCAATTTCTCATATGGGTTACGTTTTACTCGGAATGTCTTCATTAACTTCAACAGGAATGACCGGTGCAATCTTTCAGATGTTTAACCACGGAACAATTACTGCAATGCTCTTCTTAATTGTTGGTGTTATCTATGATAGAGCACATACAAGAGGCTTGGATGACTTTGGCGGATTAGCATTAAAGATGCCGGTATACTCAGGATTTGTTACTGTTGCATTCTTTGCCGCTATAGGTTTACCAAGTTTAAGTGGTTTCATCTCAGAAGCATTTGTTTTCCTTGGTGCGTTCAGCGCAGAAAGTATCCGCGTTCTTACTATAATTTCAACCTTAGGAATTTTACTTGGCGCATGCTATATGTTGTGGACACTCCAGAGAGTTTACCTTGGCAAGCTGAATGAAAAATGGGCTGACCTTAAGGATATAGATTTAAGGGAATATGCTATGTTCATTCCTTTAACAATAATAATATTGTTCCTTGGTATTTATCCATCTGCTATGCTGAATATTATGAATACCTCGGTTAATACCTTAGTTGATTTTGTTGCTAAATCACCCATATCGCTTATGTCATTAAGTGGTTTATAGAATTAACGAAAGGAATATTTTAGAATAATTTGAAGCAGTAAATAAAAATTATGGACTTTACGAAAATATATAACAGCGTTTCAATAATTTTACCGGAAATAGCAATTGCCGCATTCCTGGTAATTATTTTATTAGTTGATTTGATCTGGGCAAAAAATAAAAAAGCAATTCCGTTTGTTGCTTTGGCAGGTACCTTTGTTTCGCTTTATTTTGTTTTAGTACAGATTGATTTTAATGGTTTCGCTTTTAGTAAAATGGTTGGCAGCGCTGAGAATTATGGTCTTGTTGCTATCGATGCGTTTGGTTCATTCTTTAAAGTATTAATACTTGTTGCAACAATTTCCGTAATACTGTTTTCATATTCTTCGGATGAAATAAAGAAAAGTGTAGACAGGCTTGGAGAATATTATGTCCTTATCTTTGGAATGGTACTTGGAATGTTTTTAATGGTTTCCGCTTCAGATCTCATCCTGATTTATCTTTCTCTTGAACTGCTTTCTTTATCATCTTATGTACTTGCAGGCTTTACAAAATTAAGAGACAGAAACAGCGAAGCTGCATTAAAATATTTTATTTACGGCGCTATTTCATCAGGATTAATGCTTTTCGGTATTTCTCTTTTCTACGGTTTAACCGGAAGTACAAATCTTTATGTCATAAACTCGCTTTTACAAGCGCCGCAGATTAATGCCCTTACTTTAATAGTTGCCACTATTTTGGTCTTTGTCGGCATCGGATATAAAATTTCTGCTGCCCCATTTCATTTCTGGACGCCTGATGTTTATGAAGGTGCCCCGATTACAATCACAGCGTTTTTATCTGTTGCAAGTAAAGCAGCCGGTTTTGCATTGCTTATAAGATTTGTTAAAACAACATTCCTTGATTCTATTAATCCATCTGGTCATTGGCAAATGAACGGATTATTTCCCTGGAAAGAATTACTTGCTGTAATATCAATCCTTACAATGACTCTTGGAAATTTCTCAGCCTTATGGCAAAACAATCTTAAGAGAATGCTTGCCTATTCAAGTATTGCTCATGCCGGTTACCTGCTGCTTGGTTTAGTAGTTTTATCGAACCAGGGATTGACGGCAATTCTTATTTACCTCGCAATTTATGCGTTCATGAATCTTGGAGCATTTTTTATTGTAATGCTTATTGCCAATAAAATTGGAAGTGAAGATATAGAAGATTACAGAGGACTTGGTTACTCAACTCCGTTTTTAGGAGTGGCATTAGGAATGTTTTTAATTTCCTTAATCGGCCTGCCTCCTTCTGCTGGTTTTATCGGAAAGTTGTATTTGTTCATTGCTCTTATTGATTCAAACATGATTACGCTTGCAGTTATTGCAATTCTTAATACAGTTATCTCTTTATTCTATTACATAAGAGTATTAAAAGAAATGTTTCTTGCAAAACCATCAACCAAAGTTGAACCGTTCAGAGTATCCGTATTTAACATTATAGTTGTTACTATTCTGCTTGCTCCAATTGTAATATTCGGCGTTTACTTTACACCGGTTGTGGATTTTGCCAAGAATTGCGTTACAATTTTCGGGTTATAATTTTGTACAGAGGAGATACTCTGCTGTCTCTTCAATTCTGATTTTATATCAAGTAAAACCTGTAACAAAAATAAATCCAGGAATCGTTTAGATAGTGTTTGCATCACATTACAAATTAATGTGATCTGATTTAAATATTTGATTAGTAAATTTTTATAAGTTGAAATAAAAAATCTGGTGTTACATGCTTAAGAACCACGAACGACAAGTATTTTTATCCAACAGCAACTTGTTTTTTAATTACTTGAAGGAAAGATATCCGGTTTTCAATAACTCAAATATATTTCTCAGAGATATTCAGTACGGAGTAAAATCATTTTTTGAAAAAAGAGGCATAAAACTATCCTACTCTGATTGCGAGATTTTGGCAGACGAAATAATAAAAGTATTTGAATCTCAGAATATTTTTCAAAAGCTCACAAAAAATAGTTGGAAAGTAAACTTTCCCAGGGAAAACGTTGTTGTAGAATCATAAAAGTTATTATTCATAAATTCCGAAAGGGAAAAAATGACCGATACTGATTATGATCTGCAGGAGATTAAAATAACAGATAAAGCCGTTAATCAGGTAAAACGCCTGAAAAACGAAAATGACATTCCTGAAAACTGGGGACTTAGAATTGGCGTTAAAGGCGGGGGTTGCTCCGGATTTTCCTACACATTAGGCTTTGATGAAAAAGCTAAAGAAAGCGATAAGATAATTGAAAAGGACGGGTTGAAATTATTTATCGATGGGAAAAGTTTATTCTATTTAACCGGTACCGAATTAGATTTTTCTGATGGTTTAAACGGGAAGGGATTTACATTCAGTAATCCGAATGCAGCCAAAACCTGCGGCTGCGGCCAATCATTTGCAGTTTAATAAAATCACCTTGTAATGAAAGGACGAAAATGAATAGAAGAGATTTTCTATTTTCAACCTCGTTGGTTACAGCAGGTTTGTTTACACAAAAATATTTTGCATTTCAAAACAATAATATAATTGAAAGGAGCACTTTTAAAATGGCTAATTTTGAATTGCCTAAACTTGGTTACGATTACAATGCTTTGGAACCTTATATAGATGCGCAGACTATGGAAATTCATCATAGTAAACATCATGCAGCTTATGTTGCTAATCTGAATAAAGCTATTGAAGGAACGAATTTAGCAAATAAATCACTAAACGATATTTTAGCAAACGTTTCTAAAAGTCCTGTTGCGGTTAGAAATAATGGTGGCGGACATTATAATCATACTCTCTTCTGGGAAATTCTGAAGGTTAATAAAGATGGAAAACCTTCAGGTAAACTTGCTTCGGCTATTGATTCTGCTTTTGGAAGTTTTGAAGATTTTAAAAAGAAATTTTCCGATGCAGCAACTGGTCGATTTGGTTCAGGATGGGCATGGTTAATTAAAAAATCTGATGGAAGCCTTGCGGTTACATCAACACCCAACCAGGACAATCCTCTTATGGACGTTGTTGAAGAAAAAGGTTTCCCGGTTCTTGGTCTTGATGTCTGGGAGCATGCATATTATCTTAAATATCAGAACAGACGACCTGAATACATCTCTAATTTCTGGAATATTATTAACTGGGATGTAGTTAGTAAAAGATTTGAATCCGGAAAATAAATCTGATTCTGTCTAATTAAAGTGCCCTGGATATCCTGATCCGGGGCATTTTTTTATTTGTATCAAACTTTGATATTTTTACACTGAATCATAGCACCAGGAATTAACATGCAAAGAATTCCACTATTCCCGTTAAACTTAGTTGTGTTCCCCGGTTCAAGCTACCCGCTTCATATTTTTGAAGAACGCTACAAAAAAATGATCAACCGATGCATTGAAGAAAAAAAATATTTTGGAATAGTAGTTAACTTGACAAATAATATTGCCAAAGTTGGTACGCTATCAGAAATCACTTCCGTTACTAAGTTTTATGAAGACGGCAGGTTAAATATAATTGTGAAGGGAATCCAAAGGTTCATAATAATCAATACTGAAACTCATGAAGACGGTTATCTTATTGCAGAGATTCACCCCTATTATGATACAATGTTTGAGGTTGATAACAGAATTATTAAGGAAACCTATAATAAATTCGTTGAAGTATTCACAAAGATAAATCTGAAATTAGATGATGCCTACTGGAAGAATCTTAATTCAACACCAATAAAATCTTTTAAGTTTGCCGAAAAATCAGGATTATCACTTGAACAGCAGCAGGAATTGTTAACGTTTCAGGATGAAACTAAAAGGTTAAGTTTTATTAAATCCCATCTTGAAAAAATGATGGATTATCTTGATGAAAGCAGTAAGATAAAAAATATTTTAATGCGGGACGGATACTTAAATTAATTTGTCCTGTACTTTGTAAAGATGTTAATCCTGTTCTTAGCTCTTGCCATTGCTCCTTCCGCGCGCTGAATATCTATGTCCTTCTTTGTAAGTAATCTTTTCTGTGCCCTGTCTAAAGATTCTTTTGCTCTTTCAAGATCAATATTTTCAGGAAGTTCAGCCGTCTCTGCTAAAACAAGAATTTTATTATTCGAAACCTCTACGGTACCGCCGCTTGTAGCAAAGTTAAGTTCTCTGTCATCAGTATCAACAATTTTAATTCTACCAATTTCAAAAGTACTGATTATTGGAGCGTGATTATATAAAACCTGGAAACTCCCTTTAGTTCCGGGAACAGTAATTGATTTAACATTACCGGAATAAATTACTTTTGACGGAGTTATAATTTCTAGAGATATTTCTTTCATACTGATAATCGTTTAAACAGAATTAAAAATTTACTAAAAGGAAGTGAACAGAATTTCCTCTGTTCACTTATAAAAAAACTATTGCATCTTTTTAGCTTTTTCAAAAACTTCTTCTATAGCACCGCAATACATAAATGCCTGCTCAGGAAGTTCATCACATTCTCCGTCAAGAATTTTCTTAAAGCTTCTTATCGTGTCTTCAAGTTTAACATACTTACCTTTAAAGCCGGTAAACTGTTCGGCAACACTAAATGGCTGGCTCAGGAATCTCTGTATTCTTCTTGCACGTCTTACAGTAATTTTATCTTCTTCGGATAATTCATCCATACCAAGAATGTTGATTATATCCTGTAAATCTTTATATGATTGTAAAATTTCTTTAACGCGTTTTGCAGTGTTATAGTGTTCCTGTCCAACAATTCCTGGTTCAAGAATTCTTGATGTTGAATCAAGCGGATCAACGGCAGGATAAATACCAAGCTCGGAGATTGCTCTGCTTAATACTGTTGTAGCATCAAGATGAGAGAATGCAGCAGCAGGAGCAGGATCCGTCAAGTCGTCTGCCGGAACATATATCGCCTGAACAGATGTGATTGATCCTTTATCAGTTGAAGTAATTCTTTCCTGCAATGCACCCATTTCACTTGCAAGGTTTGGTTGGTAACCAACCGCGGAAGGCATTCTGCCAAGCAAAGCGCTTACTTCAGAACCAGCCTGAGTAAAACGGAAAATGTTATCGATAAAAAGAAGAACATCTCTTCCCTCTTCATCACGGAAATATTCTGCCATTGTTAAGCCGGTTAAACCTACTCTTAATCTTGCTCCGGGTGGTTCATTCATCTGACCAAACACAAGAACTGTTTTTGCCAATACACCGGATTCTTTCATCTCAATCCAAAGATCATTACCTTCACGGGTTCTTTCTCCTACACCAGAAAATACTGAATAACCGCCGTGTTCCTGAGCTATATTGTGAATCAATTCCTGTATAATTACAGTCTTCCCAACACCAGCACCACCGAACAAACCAGTCTTACCGCCTCTTGTGTATGGTTCAAGTAAATCAATAACTTTTATTCCTGTTTCAAACATTTCCTGTTTTGTAGTAAGGTTTTTAAATTTAGGTGCAGGCCTATGAATTGGGTATCTTTTATCAGATTTTATTTCACCTAATCCATCAATTCCTTCACCAATAACATTTATAAGTCTTCCTAGCGTTGCAGGACCAACAGGCACGGTAACAGGTTCTCCGCTATCTATAGCTTTCATTCCTCTTACTAATCCATCGGTAGAATCCATAGCAACTGCTCTAACTCTGTTTTCACCAAGATGCTGCTGAGTTTCTACAATTAAAATTTCATCTTTACCTTCAACAGATTTACGGGGAATCTTTATTGCGTTGAATATTTTTGGCAGGTAGCCGTCCTGAAAATCAATATCTACAACCGGACCAATAACCTGAACGATTGTACCTTCATTATTAACCATTTTTCACCTAATTTTCGATTTATTTGAGTGATAATTTAAAGAAATGAGCTATGTTTTGCAAAGTGCTTACAGTTAAAAATTTATTTAAGAACAACAAATTTTCTGTTATAAAGTTTAGCTCCGTTATTTAACGTAAAGAAATAAATTCCACTGGCAAGTCCGCCGGGAACATTTGAAACATCAAAATTGATTGTGTTATTTCCTTTTTGAGCATATCCTTTATATAATGAAAATACTTTGTTTCCAAGAATATCATAAACAGAAAGCTCAACTACCTGCGCAGCAGGTAAATAAAATCTTATTGTTGTAACAGGATTAAAAGGATTCGGAAAATTCTGATTTAAACACACCTGATCCGGTACAAGCATTTCATTTCGATCATTCACATTAGTAACCACCGGTTCAGGAAAAACAGTTGATCCGCCAAGTTCATTATAGCGTTTTTTGAATTCCTGCATATACTGGTTTGCAATTTTGAAATCATGAATTATAAGTGTGTTCTCATCGTTATCTTCGTTGGCGGCACGTGACCAGTTGTGAGAACCTGTAATTACAATTGGATCTGATCCGGAATAAGCAGCATCAATAATTCCATATTTATGATGGAAAGTTGCCGACAGGTTATAATCAAATACTTCGGATATCGGCTGCAGGTAAGTATATTCCGAACCATTATCATTAACATTATCAATAATTCCCCTTATATCCTTAGCGCCGGCATTGTACCTGTTCTTAATTGCATTAAAAATATTATTGCTTGTGAATGTAAGATTGCCAAAATAAATTGACGAATCAGCCGATGAAATTGCATTGCTTATTTGAGTTTCGGTCTGATCAGAAGGACTGAAATACAAATAAACCTGCTTTCCGGCAATTACAAATGAATGAGGAGTATTATTTGTTTTGTAAGGACCAAACTTTGCATTAGCAGAATTCGGAGTATCATTATTACTTCCCCACATTTCATCAAACTCTGTTGTATATGCATCGGCTAACTGTGCATCGTTTATCTCAACAACATTATTCTTCCATTCCAATTCAGATGAAGTAACATTCCAGGAACCTGTCCAAACCCAGTCATTATCAGTATTATTATCCCGCGCATCAAAAATGAAAAATTTATTATGCATAATTCCGTCCATTGCCGGGCGCTGACTCATTTTGATGCCTGCATTAAGAAGCATTTGCATTGAACTCTGCATTGTTCTGTTATCATAAACAATTCGTACATTTACTCCACGGTTCTTAGCAGCAATTATTGCATTGGCAATGTCATTCATTCCGAAAAAACTATACAATGCAAGATCAATTGAATATGATGCTGAATTTATCCTGTTCAGTAGTTTGTAAATAAAATTCGAACTGCCGTTTGCGTAATTCCCCTCAAGAGCAACGCTCGTATCAACACTAAAATTGAAGTAAACATTTATCTGTCCCTTTTCAGGATTTGCGGACAAAGTATAAAAGCTTTGTAGTGTTCCTTCACTTCTTCCGATTTCATTATCGGAATAAACTTCAAAATAATATTTTGTAGAAGGCTCTAATTCATTTAAAGTAATTTTATGAAATGTTGTATCCTCATCAATGATGATCGAATCAATTTCTAGAGAAGTAGTCAATCCATACTTAACCTGTGAATTTCCTTTCCTCGAAGTGTTGAAAAAGATATTTGTAGTAGCTGAATCAACGCCTACAGCAAGAACCGGAGTTAAAATAATTGGTCTGCCGTCATCAATTAAATCTGATCTGAATCTTGGTAAAAGCTGGTAACCGGAGCTATACGGTGAAGAGTTATCATACTGACTGAGTATTCCGATAATATCAATCTCATCTGTTGGAATGGAAGTGCCGACAATTGAAGTAACATCTTTATCAATGCGTAATCCGCTTTCCAACTGACCGGTAGCATCAGTAATAGTATAATTTTTCCCGGATGATGATCCAATATCAAAAGTACCTGAACCATTTATTTTAACATTATTAATTCTGATTAAGCTGCTCTCAAACTCTTCAATACCATTCCACTGCTGATTCTTAATCTGATCAATAGTTACAATTAAAGTATCAAATAAACAACCGGATTTGTGTTTCGTAAATGATGATCCTGTTTTAGACATATCAAGTTCGGCAAGCCCGTTATAGTTTGTTAAAGTTGAAATAACAGTAACAGAATCTCCAATACTTACCTGGCTTGCAATTGTATTTCCGTAAACTGCAACTCCGCCGGTAGGATCCTGAATTGTTGCCGGGCCTGCGGTGCCAAGCTGGCTTGATGATGTTACAATTCCACTTACTTTAAATACCTGGTTAACTCCGACAGGTGCACCGTTTGCATCATTAGTCTTTACTGTAGAAATAGGAACAAGGTCCTGTGCAGTAATTAAGCCGACAAGAATTAAACAAAGAAAAAATATTTTTTTTATCAATCAGTCTCCGTAGATAAAATGAATCGCAGAATTCTATTGTTGCCGGTATCAACAACATAGAGAGTCTTATCAAAGAAGGCAACTGCATGAGGAGATTTGAAAACTGCCGGACCGCCAAAGGATTGCAGTTCATCTCCGTACGAATTGAATTTATATATGCTATCCTTACCAGCATCGGCAATAAAGATATTGTCTAAATCATCAATTGCAACATCTTCAGGTTGAGTAAATTTGTTTACACTCATCATCGTTGCGTTTGATGGTGACAGCTTGCTGACATAACCTGAGAATTCAGATGATTCTATATATTGAAGCCATTGTGTTCTGAAACTATTGTTTCCAACCAAAGTTAGAATGAAATCCATATTCCTCTTGTTAAAAGAAGTAAGCGAGCTTATTTTGTTAGCAGATAAAAGTCCTGTGCCTTCCGGAGTTAACAAAGGAACAGTACCGATTAATGTATCTGCTTTTACACTGTTCAATACAGCCTTCTTCTGATAAATTAAAATTGCATTATCCGGATCAAATATACTTGAGTTGTTCGGCCCGATTCTGCTTACAAAAAAAGAATTATCATAGAATGCACAAACGCCTGTGTATTCTCTTCTTTTGGTTTCATTCAGGTAAAGAAAATCTTTAGCAGTAGGAATAATCCTCACTGGTACGGTATTTTCAATATTATGTCCGGCTGAGTACAAATCCAATTTATAAACAGCGCTGAAAGTTTCTGTCACTCCCTGGATTAAAGTATCAAACTCAGCACATACTATTAAATTGAGCTGATAATCCTGCGCCAAGGCAATTGGATGTTTAATTGATCTTTTACCTAAAACCTGTCCTGCAAGATTAAGCATTACAATCTGGTCATTGTCTGTATCTGCTACATATAAAAACGGTTCACGTCCCACAAGAATGTCCTGTGGATTATTAAAACCTGTCCAGTCGGGATTTTGCTTGACGTATACAGTGTCATTAATCTTACCTGTATCGGTATCTTCTGTTGCAGTTATTTTGTCAAGGTCGAGTTTCCCGGTATTGCATCCTGAAAATAAAACTACGGCTGCAAGTAATAAATAAACTATCTTCATCTTATAAATCATTTTTGTCTGTATTGAAAAAATCTTTACTCTGTTAGAACGCATTTTACAAACCTAAAATAAGTGAGAATCTGTGAGCGGAACCTAATCTGGTGAAATTTGCAAAAGCATAATCAACACTTACATTAACACTACTTAGCGGCATGTTTAGACCGGCACCAAAAGTATAATTCTGTTCTTCAACATTAAACTTATAACCTCCTCTAAGGAAGAAGAAATTATAAAATTTATATTCGGCACCGAGAGAAACGTTTTCACTATTATCATTCGGGTGATTTAGCTGCACTGATGTTGTAATCATATGATTCTCAGTCTGGTATGGTTCAAACGCAAATCCAATTCTGAAAATTGTTGGAGGCGAGAAGGATTGCCAGTCTGATTTCTTAGTCTTATCCAATAGCGTTACTTCACCATCCGGGGCAAGGTTATTGCCAAAGTTTGAAACGGTAACTGCAAATCTTGTAGAACCTAATCCTGTCCAGTAGAATGTACCAAGGTCAACCATTACTCCCCGCATCTTAAGCTTATCGAGTGTCTCTTCTATATATTTAATCGTACCGCCAAAGCTGAACTGTTCAGTCATTTTTCTTGAATAAGTAAGGGCAAAAGCAATATCTCCATAACTGAAATACTCGCCTGTTCCCTGCGGCATAAACTCGGTAGTAACCTTCATATCTTCCATATGCAAAGCAGTTACAGAAGCGCCTATAACATCATTTGAAGTAAGATGATAAACTGCTCCGGCAAATTCATGTTTAATGTCCACAAGCCATTCATTGTGAGAAAATATAACTTCATTTTTAGAAGACTGAACAAGACCGGCGGGATTCCAATATAAAGCCGAAGCATCATTAGCAACTGCAACAAAGGCATCACCCATTGCAGAAGCTCTTCCACCTACTCCTATCTTAAGGAATTGAAGTCCGGATATACCGGCACGCTGACCACCTAACGTTGGAAACAACTGTGCTTTCGTTTCAACGAACAAACTTACAATAAGGATTAAAAAAATTATTTTCTTCATACTCTATATTTTTTCTTTGCATCTTTGTGTTTGGACGGTAAAGAATCCTTAACCGGCACAAAGCGTCAAAGGTTTTAAAATCTAATACTCATTCCGAATTTTACATTTCTTCTGGTTAAATATCTTGCCGGATCAGTTTGATAAGGCGAAATAGGCGCCTGATAATCCGGGTATAACGGATCATTCCATGTTAAAGGAGTCGGATCACCAACTTCATAAGCTTCACCGGTAACAGGATTTATAATTGCCGAATTCTTGGTATCAAGCAGATTATTAACTTCAACAAACACACTTAACTTTATTCTTCCGATTGAAAAATATTTTTCAAAATTTAAATCAATCCAGAACCAGTCGGCACCAATCTTTGCATACCTGTTTTTTCTGTCTGAGTCATATTCAGGTCTGCCGTTAGCTTCATAATTTCCTGTAAAATAATAACCCGTGTATCTCTTACCTGATTCGTAAAAGAATCTAAGATAAATGTTATAGTCATCTAAAATTCCCGGCAGGAAGCCAAATAAAGGATTTCCTTTTTCAACATTAAATGTTGTTGTTAATGTACCGGTAAACGGCCTGTCCCAGGACATATATTCTTCTTTTATAGATTCATCAAGATCACCGCGTTCAATTAGCACACCTTCATCTGCAGAAGAACTTTTACCGGTTATGATTGCATAAGAAAATGAACCGACTCCGGTAAACCATTTTCCTATTCTTTTGCGGTATTCAAGTTCAAGTCCTCTCGAACGTGCATAATCCATATTTGCATAAGTTATAAAACTTTGTGTTGCAAAACGTGCAGAAGTGATTTTAGCGCTGCGTGTTCTTATATAATCAAAAATGTCTTTATAATATGCCGTAATAGTAAATACGTCATCTTCCGAGAATTGATTTTTTAATCCAAGCTCATAAGATACAGTTGTTTCCGGATCAAGGTTCGGATTCCCGAATTTCTGGAATGAGGATTTTGCAGATGTAGGATTCAACTTTGCATAAACAAATTGCGGCTTTGGCCATTTGCTAAAGTGACCATAAGAAAAGAATAAAACCTGGTTATCTGAAATAGGATGTGAAATACCAAGTCTTGGACTTAACCTTGCCTTAAATCTTCTGCCAAAGAAATTATAAGTATTCTCTTTATACTCCTGTCTAATCTGGTCCGGAATAGTAATTACATCCGGGTTATCAACTGCATCATCAACATATTTACCCGGGAACCAATAATCAACTCTAAGACCGAAGTTCAGAATCATTCCACTGAAATTAATATTATCCTGCGCATAAAATGCGCCTGTTGCAGGGTAAACTTTATAATAGTCATTATTCAAACCAAGAGTACCAATCCACGGTTTATAAATATCAAGCAGCTGCATTTCAGTTAATGAAAGATTAAAGCCTGCTTTAAATTTATTTTTTTCATCAAAGAAACTTGTAACATCACCCCTTATAGAAAATTCATCATAATGGTGATCGTGCCAGGTGAATGGATTACCAACATCCCAGAAACCATCACCCGGTATTACCCTGATTGAATCCGTGTTGGTGTTGTAATACTCAATCGGGAAGTTTGTAATATCCTGCGGTTCTACATATTCATTATAATTTCTTCCGTTGGCATCAGAACGTAAGTGAGTAAAATATTTGCTAAGCTTTAATTCATAAAACGTTTTTTGATTCAGCGTGTGCGTCCAGGTTAAGGTATTATAAATATTTAAATGAGTATAAACGTTTGCATTATCAAGTATATTCTGGAATTCATACTGGTAACCGGGACTTGGTTCAACATATTCAAGATTTGACTGAAGCGATTGAGAATTCTGGTTGATGTCAATGGATTCATTGAATGAATAAACCAGCTTCATTGTAGGCGAAATTTTATATGTTAGTTTCGCTAAACCGTACCAGCTGTTTTCTTCGCGCGGAGCAAATCTTGTCCCATTAAAAATTGATGAATACAATCTTCTTGAAGTTGCTTTATTATATCCCTGTGTAATACCATCACTTAAACCTACATAAAAGTTACCGAAGAAAAATAATTCTCCCGGAAGTTGAACACCTAATGCGGGCAATAAATATTTTGTCAAAGGTTCAGGTCCGCTTAAATTTGCTTCAACAACATCAAGATTAAAAACATGATTTGATTCTTTATTGCCCCAGTTATCGCGTTTATAAGAAAGATAACCGCGGTAACCTTCGCCACCTTCTCTTGTTTTAACATTAACAATACCGGAAGTAGCCTGACCAAATTCGGCATTGAACCCGCCGGTTATAACTTCCATTTCTTCAATTGAATTAGCGCTCAACTGTAAACCGAAACCAGTACCAGATAAAGGATCCTGAACGGAAACGCCGTCAATTAAAAATGCGTTCTCATAACTTCTGCCGCCCCGGATATGAATTGCATTATCTGATTTGATAACACCTGCCTGCTGAGTAACAAGATCATTTACGTTCTCAACAACAGCCATCTCAATCTCATCACGTGAAATTGTTTTTTTACTTTGTGTTTCCTCAACATCAACAAGCGGTTTTTCGCCGATGATTACAATGTCCTTATCCATTGTAAGGGCAGTTTCCGTCATGTTAACATCCAAGGTTTTTGGTTTGCTGCTCTCTATTTTTATACCTGTAAACTGAGTTGTCTTGTAACCAATAAATGAAAACTCAATGGTGTATGTTCCTTCATTTACATTATTAATAACATATTTCCCGTTAACATCTGTAACTGCACCGTAATATGTACCTTTCACAACAACATTCACCCCGGGCAACGGGTCATTGGTTCTATCATCAACAATCTTACCTTCAAGTCTTCCCTTGGATTGAGCAAAGGAAACAACTGAAACAAGTATCAAAATAAAATATGTAAAAAATTTTGTCATGGAGTTAATCCGAAATCATCAAAGAAAACTTTTTCAAAAAGTGTTTTAACGTTAGTCTGAATGCTGTTCGTCTTGTTCAACGGCAAACCGATAAAGAAAAGTTTTTTGTCAATATCTCTAAACGCAATTGCTTTATTTGTCGAAAGCGTTGTTGCTTCAACATTGTAAACCGGGATAGCGCTGCCTGCCAAAGGATAGAAAGTTCTTATCCTGAATATTGTTGTGGAAGTTCTTAAAACAGGGTAAGGTAATGATGCATCGCTGGCAGTAACGGTAGAATTTCCAATTAATGAGTTGGTAAAGTTTTTACCGTTCATTGTACCGGCCGAATCAATTGGTAAGAAAGATTGCAGTTCCTGCTGATCAATTGTTTGCGGGAATATCATTGAGAAAAATATCTTGCCGCCGTTATTAACAAATTTCTTTGTCACCAGAGTAGCAAGCGTTAAAGAAGGATTATTGTCCGTGTACCAGAAAAGATATTTGAAAAGCTTTAAGGTTTCGTAAAACGTAACTGTTTCGTATGGTACTTTATTCTTTGCCAGGTCCCACACATCGTATTTATTTTTAACGGAACCGTTGCCTAATGAATCAAACATCATCTTATAAAAAGATTGAGCGTTATCTGCAGTCTGGTAATCATCAAGAATAAGAAGTTTGCCCGCCGGCTTTTTAACATACCATTTTTTATTATCGCCGGGCAAAGGAATAAATTTACTTTTAGCGCCTGAAATATCTTCCGCCTGAATATAAAAGATGTTATTATCATTCAGTTTAATTCCGGATAATTTTTCCGGATTAATGCCGCTTTCCAAACCGTTAATCAGAACCTCGGCTTTATAATCAGTAGTTGAATAATCTTTTACCCTGATAAGAATTAACCGGGTTGCTCCGGGTAAAGAAATAAAGTTTGTGGTGTCATTTAACGAGATATTGATTTTCAGAATTGTCTCGTCACCATCAATATCGGATGCTTCCCAGCCGAAACTCATAACCGGGAAAGAAGTGTCCGGCAAAACAGAAAGAGCATTCCATTCAACAACAGGTGCGGAGTTCTTAATTGGATATTTAATTTGAGCAGGAGTCGGATCAATTACGCCAATATCATAAAACGAATCGCCCTTATCATAAACACCATTTTTATTTTTATCCAGGTATGGTTCTGGTCCGTAATTAATTCCATTTTGAACAATTGAATTATCGTAAACGCCGTTACCAGCATTATCAACAGCAGAAACTTTGAAATAGTAACTTGTATCTTTAGCGCCAATCTGCAATGCAAATGTGCTGTCGTTAGAAGATGAAAAATGCCAGTTTAAATTATCCCAGGTAAAATAATAACCAACAATTAAACCGTCCGGGTCATCACCCCACCAGTGAACCTGAACCTTGCTTTGCTGCTTTGATATTTCGGTATCAGGGTAAAGCGAGATAAATGTTTCCGGCGCTTTATTGCCAATGAGATTATCCGTAATCTTCTCATTGCATGAAGCTAACAGAAGTATCAATAAAATTAAAAATGTATTTCGAAAATATTTCATCACATCAAATTATAATTTAAAAAATATGATATCCCGGGAATACCGGGACATCATCCTGAAAACATTTATTTAACAAGCATCATCTTCTTTGTAAAGTTGTAATCGCCGGCCTGAATCTGGTACAAATAAATTCCGGACGTCATATTGTCAGCATTAAAAATAACTTTGTATTCACCTGCTTTCTGGTTAGAATTAACAAGTGTTTTTACTTCCTGACCAAGCACATTAAATATCTTAACCTTAACAAATCCATCCTTTGGAATGCTGTAGGCGATTACAGTTGACGGATTGAAAGGATTAGGATAGTTCTGTGCTAAATTATATGATGCTGTTCTAACATCTTTTTTATCTTCAACTGAAACAGGAATATATCCAACGAAGTCATCATTCTTTCTTGGACACAACTTATAATTGCTGAATGACTGCCATAAAACACCCGAAAGACTTTCAAATTTATCGCCAATCAGTAATTCTACATTAGGAACAACAACCATCGATGAATCCCAAAGGTTATGATACTTACTGTTGCCATCCTGCAATTCCACTCTTGTATTAACATTTGAAACATCTGCAACTAAAATTTCGCCGTAATTATAATTTGTTCCGGCATTTGGACCATGACCACCGTCAGCGTTATCATCTGTTACATTAAGGTCTGTATATTTAATCAAAACACCTTCGTACATTTCTGCACTTAGGGTTCCATTTGATAAAGTACCAATACCAGATGTAGATACCTCAGTTGCTTCTGGAACAGGGTTGTTAGATGATTGAACAATGATCTGAGAGATTGTATCAATTCTTGTATTGTTATTACTCTCAACAATAACACCGGAAACAGTAACTAGGTCACCTTTCTTTAATGTTAATGGTTCAACACCATACAGCCATATACCGCTCCATGGTCCATTTCCGTTCTGCATATAAACTCTTGCTCCACCTGATCCGCCATCACCATTTAAATCAGATGTATCTGCCGAAACCACTCCAGAAACGGTAACATGATAATTATTAAATCCTGTGTACCCGCTTCCAAATGGTGAAAACTGAATATCCTGGATTATAAGATCACGGTTAAGCACGAGGTAGAAATAATTGCTTTTTGCAGTATCGGCAGGAGTCATTGAAGTATTACCAGTATTATCTGTTGCTTTAATAAAGAATTCAACAAGTGCTGAATCTTTTACTCCGGGAATTGTACCTACCAATAAAGTTGTGTCTGCTGACTTCGTCATTGCAATACTATCAAAAGCAGCGCCGTTCAAACTATAAAAAACTTTTGCGTCTTTTACCCAGCCATCAGGATCTTTAATTGTAGCAGAAACATTAACAGGTGCATCAGGTCCAACCACATCAACATTTCTCCTTATGTTTGCGATAGAAGGAGGATAAACTGAAATTTTCATATCGTTTGGATAGATCGGAACAAGGTAATAACCATAGTCGTCATTCCTTGTAGTAACTATTCCGCGAATATAATCAAGTACGCTGCCATTAATAGGTGGATCATAATCTCGTAATTTTATACTGCTTCTTTTGTAATAACAGGACTGACCATAAATCATAATTTTATTTCCCTGGTCATCATTTATTACGAATGTATTTGTAGCGCTTGTACCTGCATCTCTGTCGCTTGTTATAACATTTCTGAACTCAACATACATACCTTCATATTTTTCTGCTTCATTTTTAAGCTTATTATTCTCTTTGATATCAGAAAGTTTAAGAACTATAGGGTCAGGTCTTTTAGGCAATTGTTCAACAATATTTACCGGGGTAACCGGATTTAATAACATCATGAGCTCTGTTGTAGTATTGTACTCAGTAACAACACCTGTAAATTCAACTACCTGGGCTGTATCAACCAGATCAAAGAATGTATTCTGAACACCAGCAGTACTGGTATCATTCTGAAGTACATTTAAACCGCACCATGCGCTGTCATTCGGATCCTGGATGTATGTCACCCATCTTCCACCAGCTGAAATAATTATATGTCTGTTTGATGAAGGATCAACAACCGGGCTAACCATAATAACGCCTCTTACTCTTACGGTATCACCGTTAAGAGGAGAAGGAGCATCGCCTTTAGCAATAACAGAGTCAGCGAGGTATTGAATATCCCGTAAACTAACAAGCGGATATTCAGTTTGAGCAAACTGGGATACCATCGCGAGCAAGACAAATAAAAATAGTAAACGTGTTTTCATTTATTCTCCAAATGAATTTTCTTTATAAACTTTTCTATTTTATGATTAAAAATTTTCCTTTTTTAATATCACCGTTGGCTAAATCTTTTACGGTAAACAGATATAAACCGGTTGCAATTGCCTGGTCACTACCAGAAACCAGATCCCAGGCATGTTCTCCTCCAGACATAGTTTGCATAGCGTCTTTAGCATAAGTTTCAAACCATCTTAAGTCAGAAGAATTACTTGTCTGGTCATGATCAATTCTTTTTATAACGTCACCTGAAAGTGTGTAGATTGTAATTTCACATTTTGCAGGAAGGTTATAAAAATAAATCTTTCTAAGTCTCTCAGATGAACCATCCCAATAAGCATTACCATAATAAGGATTTGGGTAAACGCCAATCTCAACATCTTTATCCGAAGTTGCAGGTGTACCTGGTAAAACGCGTTTTGCATTAACAAGAACACTTGATTCAAGACTGCCGAGATTATTATCTGCATCACCTTCATCAAAAGCTGTAACTGAGAATGTGTACTGCCACCCATTCAACAGGTTATCAATTTCAAACCTGTAATAATATTTTGTTGTATCATCATCAAAAGTTACTGGTGAATCAAGTTTGATATAACTGAAGCCGGTATTATAACCAATTGAATTTCCGGTGCTGTCAAAATCAGCAACCAGTATCATAGATTCCTGTAAATTCTGCGAAGTTGTAAGATCATAACCTGAGTTAGTTCTGTATATTCTGTAACCTTCAAAGTCTTTCTTGGATGAAATCGGATCGATTGATTCTTCTGCTCTCTTATTCCAGTAGATTGTTGCTTTCTGGCTTTCTGGAATCACCTTTACTTTTGGAGGAAGTGGTGGCGACGGTAAAATATAACGGGTAATCTTTCCGTTACCGTCAAGATCTTCTGATGATTCAAGAATACCATTCCCGTTTTTATCTTCACCATTATATGCTCTTAATGCCCACCCCGCATTTAAATATAAATTTTTTCTCTGTTCCGGCGAATCAAGCGCCGGTGCATCATATCCGAATTTCTTAGCGCATACAATTGCATAAGTTACATTAATTGAATCACCGGGAGCAATGCTTGTGTATGGCCCGGAAGACAACATAATTGAACGGTTACTTGGCACTTTCAGATCGGAAGGTTTAATGCCGATATTATACCTGTTGTTACCACCAAAGTAACCAAGCATTTTTTTGTAGCGGTCATTATCATTTTGAGGAGCAAAAAAGTTTGGATCGGCAGTATTTCTGAACTGCCAGCTTACAAAATTTACACTGTCGTATTTCGTATTCGATCCCAGGAATTGAACGCCAAAGTAACTATCTGTAAATCCAATATCACCGGTCGCATCAAATTCATATGCAATTTTTAATGTATCTGCGTAACCATCACCACCTTTATTAAAAAAGGATGACCCTGTTCTTGGTGAGGTAATATTTGTATTTCTAACAACTGCATCTGTCCATAAGCCAACATAAACATCATTCACATATTTGCTGGAAGTATTTTTAATCCAGTAATTCATAATCACAAAAAAGTTGGCAAAGGAATAATTCCATGCATAGCATTCCTGGTGAATTGATAAGCCGAGCGGTACGTGATCGGTTATTAACTCTCCGTTTGAGAGTGTAAGATTTGTATCTACATAATCCATCACAAAATCCTGGTGAGAAATTGCGTTAGGACTAAAATATTTTGAGTCAAGCAGAGATGATCTTTCTACAACTTTACTGCCTTCATCATTTGTAAATTCAAATCCGCCGCCGCGTACAGATACAGAAGCTGCATCAACTGCGGCAGTTGTAACATACGGTCCGCTTTTACCGTTTCCATTTGCGTCATTACTAATATAACCGCCAATCCATAAACCGCCGTCAAAAACATGCTCAATTCCACTGCCCAAAGGATATTCGCAGGATGGCTGATCCGGCCACAAACTGAAGCCATGACCATAACTGCCAAAATTTGTTACGGTCAAACCAATGTTGCCAACATTTGTATATTTTGAGTTATCATCATCGAGAGTTTTTGCGAGCCTGGTTTCATCATTACCATTATTCTGGGCAAATAAGGAAGAAAAACAAAGCAGAAATAGTATAGTTCTAAATTTCATTAAGATTATTTTTTTAGTCTTTTAGGACAAGAAAAATAGCGAATAAGGGCATCGATATCAATAGATAAAATGTTATTTAAAGGTTAAGAGTTTATTGTTTTATTTAGCAATTTAAGTATCTTTTTTTCTAACAGATTGAGCTAAAAATGAAAGCATTCGTGATTAACGAAATCAAAAATCTTTCTGTCGATATGAGACCATTAGAAAGTATTGAACTACCGGAACCAAAACCTGAACAAGATGAAATAGTTATCAAGGTTTCTGCATGTGGAGTTTGCCACACTGAGCTTGATGAAATTGAAGGAAGAACTCCGCCGCCTAAGTTTCCGGTTGTGCCCGGTCATCAGATAGTCGGAAAAGTTATCCATACCGGTAAGTATGTAAAGAAATTCAAAGTAGGAAGCAGAGTTGGAATTGGATGGATAAACTCATCATGTGGCAATTGTGAACATTGTTTGCAAGGCAATGATAATTTGTGCAATGAATTTAAAGCTACTGGAAGAGATGTTAATGGCGGTTATGCAGAGTTTACCAAAGTAAAAGAAAACTATGCTTTTGATATTCCGGGGTTCTTAAGTGATGCTGAAGCTGCTCCCCTGCTTTGTGCAGGTGCAATCGGGTATCGCTCGTTGAGATTAACAAACCTGAATAATAACCAGATATTAGGATTAACAGGATTTGGTGCCTCTGCTCATCTTGTTCTTAAAGTCGCAAAATATCTTTATAAGGATTTGAAAGTTTTTGTTTTTGCAAGGAGCGAAAAAGAAAGAGAATTTGCAAAAGAACTTGGTGCTGATTGGACGGGAGATACTGATGAGACTCCGCCTGAGATGATTAACTCAATTATTGATACTACTCCTGTCTGGAAACCAATTGTTAAAGCTTTGGAATTTCTACAACCCGGAGGTAGATTAGTTATAAATGCAATCCGCAAAGAAAGCATTGATAAAAGCGAATTACTGAATATTAATTATGAAAAACATCTTTGGATGGAAAAAGAAATTAAAAGTGTTGCCAACGTTGCCAGTAAAGATATTTCAGAATTTCTTGAAGTCGTTTCAAGATTAAAAATTAAACCGGAAGTTGAGTTATATAATCTTGAAGATGCAAATATAGCATTAGTTGACTTGAAGGAAAGAAGAATACGAGGGGCAAAGGTATTGGTGATTAAATAATTATTTTCTTTGTGCCTTCGCATCTTAGCGGTATAAAGGTTTACCTCACCGCTAAGACACAAAGACGCTAAGTTAAAGTTTATGCAATAGCATTTACTGCTTCCGCTAACTCCATTCCCTTCTTAAGGGCTTCTTCATTAAGCGGAATTAAATGATGATATCTTTCAGGCAAAACTTTCTTTAAACCTTTCAGAATGTTTTCGAATTCTATAATTGGTTTCTTCTTCAAGAAAGCACCAAGCATAATCATATTAAGAATTTTTGTATTCTTCATTTTTGCAGCTTCATTAGCAGCATCAATTCCCACAATATCAATATCTGTTCTTGTGGGAGGATTAACTGCGGCAGAAGTATCATATAAAAGAAGTCCGCCCGGTTTAACCGCTTTTTCAAATTTATCAATTGAAGGCTGATTCAATGCGATGACAGTATCAAATTTTGTAAGTATAGGTGAACTGATTTCCTTATCGCTTACAATAACAATACAATTCGCAGTTCCGCCGCGCATTTCAGGTCCGTAGGAAGGCATCCAGCTTACTTCTTTGTCTTCCATTACTCCTGAGTAACAAAGTATTTGTCCCATTGAAAGAACACCCTGCCCGCCGAATCCGGCAATTACCATTTCTTCTGTTCCGGAAAAATTAAACTTCATTGTATTAGTCATACTATTTTCCCTCCTTTGGAACTTTGATATCACCAAGTGGATAATAAGGGAGCATATTTTCTTCGAGCCATTTATTTGCTGCTAATGGTGTCATTTTCCAGTTTGAAGGGCAGTTTGAAACCAATTCCACAAAGCTTAATCCTTTATTTAATTTCTGGTATTCAAATCCTTTGAGAATAGCCTTCTTAGCTTTACGGACATTTGCAGGAGTATTTAATGCCTGACGTGTACAGTAATAAACTCCGGGAAGCTGTGCGACAAGTTCGGTTATCTTTAATGGATTACCCATTGTAACGACATCTCTTCCAAATGGTGATGTAGTTGATTTCATTCCGGGTAAAGTAGTAGGTGCCATTTGTCCGCCTGTCATTCCATATATTCCATTGTTTATAAAAACGATAAGAATATTTTCACCGCGGTTACATGTATGAATTGTCTCTCCTGTACCTATTGCAGCAAGATCACCATCACCCTGGTATGAGAATACATATTTTTCCGGCATAACTCTTTTAATGCCGGTAGCCACAGCAGAGGCTCTTCCGTGTGCAGCCTCCTGCATATCAATATTAAAATAATGATATGCAAAAACGGAACAACCGACAGGTGCAACCCCAATTGTTTCAGATTGTATTCCAAGTTCACTGATTACTTCTGCAATAATTCTATGTGCAACACCATGACCGCAGCCAGGGCAATAATGGAAAGGAGTATCCGTTAAGGTTTCAGGTTTTTCGTAAACAAGATTATCCTTGACACAAACGCTTTCTTCTGCAATAACATTTTCGTAATGCTTTTCTTCTTCTAATAAAATTTTCTCGTTCATACTAATTCTCCTACAAACTTTTCTTCAAGTTTAGCAAGTACTTCTTCCGGTGATGGAATTATTCCACCCATTCTGCCATGGAACTCAACGGGTACTTTGCCGTTAACAGCTAATCTAACATCTTCAACCATTTGACCAGCGTTCATCTCAATATCAAGTATTCCTTTAATACTATTTGTAAGGTTTGTTATTTCATCATGAGGAAACGGGAACAGAGTTTTGGGTCGGAACACACCAACTTTAATTCCTTTTTCCCTTGCAAGCTGCGCTGCCTTATGGCAAACACGGGCTACTAAACCATACGCTGTTAGTATATAATCAGCATCATCACACATATATTTTTCAAATCTTGTCTCTTCATTTTCAATTTCCTTATATTTTTTCTGGAGATGAATATTTATTTCCTCCATCTTATCAGGTTCCATATTAAGCGAAGTAATATAATTTCTTTCACGGGTTTTAGGTTTACCAACAGTTGCCCAGGGTTCTATTGTAGTTTTTCTTGGCTGCTGTTCAAAAAGTTCAACCTTTTCCATCATCTGACCAATTGCACCATCAGCAAGAATCATAACCGGATTTCTCCACTTGAATGCAAGTTCAAATCCCAGTTTAACAAAATCCACCATTTCCTGAACAGTAGATGGAGCAAGAACAATCATTCTATAGTCACCGTGTCCGCCACCTTTAACAGCCTGGAAATAATCTCCTTGTGAAGGTTGAATTGTACCCAAACCAGGACCGCCTCTGACAACATTTACAAGTAAACAAGGAAGTTCAGCGCAGGCAATATAAGAAATGCCTTCCTGCATTAAACTTATACCAGGGCTCGATGATGAAGTCATTGCAAGTTTACCACATCCTGCAGCGCCATAAATCATATTTATAGCAGCAACTTCACTTTCAGCCTGAAGTATAACCATTCCTGTTCTTTTAGTAGCTTCCTGACTTAAATATTCAAGAACTTCTGATTGTGGAGTTATTGGATAACCGAAATAAGCATCGCAACCGCTGCGTATTGCAGCCTCTGCCATAGCCTCGTTGCCTTTCATTAATCTTAGTTCTTTTTTCATGTTGTCACCGTTACTGTTATATCTTTAGTTACATTAGTTATGGTTGCCACCGGGTCTTTTTTATCTAAAGTTTTTCGGTAAACTTTAATTATACCTTCGGGGCAAACCAAAGCACAGTTTGTACAGCCGGTGCAGTTATCCTCCACCTTAACAATAAAGTGATAACCTTTTGAGTTGATTTTCCTGGATAGTTCGAGGGAGTCTTGTGGACATGCAGCAGCGCATAACTCGCAGCCTTTGCATTTCTCAATATCAATCCAGATATCACCTTTTACTTTTGCCATTTTTCACCTATGATTTAATAAACAAAAAAGGTTACTAATTGTGTTAGTAACCTTCACATTGGTTTAAATTTCCAACTAAAATGAATAGAATATTAAGGACGATTACATTTATAAAATTAAATAATGACATTTACCTTTCTTCTCTTTTGATGCTAAATTACATTTTTCTTAATTGAAAAAAAAGAGTTTACAATTCAGCATGTTTATGTGCATGATAAGAGCTTCTGACCAATGGACTTGATTCAACAGCTTTGAATCCCATTTCCAGTCCTTTTGTCTTGTACATACCGAATTCTTCCAAAGTAACATACCTGTCAACCGGTAAATGAATTTTTGTCGGTTGAAGATATTGTCCAATCGTTAATATATCACATCCGTGCTCACGCAAATCTTTCATAAGTTCTACGACTTCTTCAGGTTGTTCACCAATTCCAACCATAATTCCGCTTTTGGTTTTTAATCCTTTATTCTTGAACCATCTTATCAACTCCAGACTTCTTTCATATTTAGCCTGAGGTCTTACTGCATGATATAATCTTGGTACAGTCTCAAGGTTATGATTCAGAATGTCCGGAGGATTCTTCATTATTATTTCAAATGCTTCTTCATCACCTTTAAAATCAGGAATGAGTATTTCAATTGTGCATCCTGGCTTTTTGTTTCTTATCATTCTAACAGTTTCAGAAAATATTGATGCACCGCCATCTTTAAGTTCATCACGATTAACTGAAGTTATAACTACATGATTGAGATTCAGTTCTTCTACTGCTTCGCTAACTCGTCTTGGTTCATCAAGATCAAGTTCGTTTGGTAAACCAACTTTAACGTTACAAAAACCGCAACTACGGGTACAGGTATCACCAAGAATCATAAATGTAGCTGTCCTGTTATTCCAGCATTCGCCCATATTCGGACATTTAGCTTCTTCGCAAACTGTATGAAGCTTTGATTTTCTCATCAGGGCAAGAACATCTTTATAATTATCACCTGAAGGTAAACGGACTTTTAACCATTCAGGGCGATGACCCAAATCTTTTTTTTCCTTTTCTACCTGCTCTTTAAATTCTCTTTGATGCTGATTTATCAATTTTAGAAAACCTTTCTTTATTAAAACTACATTATACTAAAATCAAAATTTTCCAGATAATCTTTAACATATTTTAAAAATCTGCCGCTTAACATTCCATCAACCAATCTGTGGTCATGACTCAATGATAAATACATCATTGGTTTTATAGTTATTGAGTCAATACCTTCTATTTCAACAACAACCGGTCTTTTTGTTACAGCTCCTACGCCAAGTATAGCCACTTCCGGCTGGTTTATTATCGGTGTTCCGAATAAAGAACCAAAAACGCCGTAATTAGTTATTGTAAATGTACCACCGGTAATATCATCTACCGATAATTTTTTTGTTTTTGCTTTGTTAGTAAGATCCACCAGGGCTTTTGCCAATCCTTTTATGTTTTTTTCATCGGCGTTTTTTATGTTAGGAACAATTAAACCGTTTGGTTCAAGAGCAACAGCAAAGCCAAGGTTAATATGCTTTTTTAAGACAATATTAGTGCCATCGATAGAAGCATTAACATAAGGATAGTGCTTTAACGCTTTAATTACAGCAAACGCAATAAAAGGCAGATAGGTCAGCTTTACATTTTCTCTCTTAAGGTAAACATCTTTATTGTTTTTGATAAAATTATGAATCTTTGACATGTCAATTTCATTTATTGCCGCCACGTGAACCGATGTGTCCCTGCTTTTAACCATATGCTGCATAATTTTCTGGCGGATATTATCCATGGGTTCCTTGATAAAATCCTCATCTTCTTTCCACTGTACTTTATTTTCAGTTTTAATTTTTTCAATTGGTTCTACTGAGATAGCGAGTTTCTTAACAGGTATGTTCTTTCTGTTTTCCAGGTAAGTAAAAATATCTTTTTTTGTCACCCTGTTTTCAATTCCGGTGCCTTTGATGTTCTCTAATTCTTCAAAACTAATATTTTCCTTTTGTGCGATACTTAAAACCAATGGAGAATAAAATTTATTACCAGGTTTATTCCTAAGAGATTGAGGAGAAACTGTATCAAATCCTTCAATAACATTAGCAGATGAATCTGAAAAGGCGGCAGATTCAACAAATTCCATTTTAGTTTGTTTATTTTGAATTTCAGGTTCAGGAGTTATTCCTCCTTTAGCAGAAATTTTTGCAACTATAGTTCCCACATAAACTGTCTCCTGCTCGCCCACAAGAATCTCTGTAATAGTACCTTCTTCCGGAGATGGTATTTCGGTATCTACTTTATCAGTCGTAATTTCAAAAAGTATTTCGTCTTTCTTTACAGCATCACCGGCTTTTTTATGCCATTTGATGATTGTACCTTCCATAACAGATTCACCCATTTTAGGCATTGGAATTTCTATTATAGCTCCCCCAACCTGTTTAGTAGAAAATGCTTCCGCCGGTTTGCTTTCTTCAGCAGGATTATCAGGTCCAGGACTTTCCGCTTTAAAATTATTTATATCAGTTTCAAGAGTAGCAACAACTGTATCAACTGCAACAGTTTCCTGTTCAAAAACTTTTATATCAACTAAAATACCATCGTTGGGTGATGGAATTTCCGTATCAACTTTATCAGTAGAAATTTCAAAAATAATTTCATCTTTTTTTACAGCATCGCCAACTTTCTTATGCCATTTTATTATTGTGCCTTCATTGATGCTCTCTCCCATCTTGGGCATTATAATATTAATTTTCATATTAGAAGCCTCTCCCAAACCCTCTCCCAAGGAGAGGGCTTTTAATTTCAATAATCCAATAATTCTTTAATTGCTTTAGTGATTTTATCTTTTGTTGGTAGTATTGCCGTTTCCAGATTTGGGTGATATGCAATTGGCGTATCTTCAGATGCTAACCTCTTTACTGGTCCATCAAGATATTTAAAACATTTATCTGATATTCGAGCAGCAATTTCAGCACCGAATCCACCTGTTAGTGTATCCTCATGAATTACAATTGCTTTGCCGGTTTTCTTAACAGAATTAACAATTGTTTCCTCATCAAGCGGATTAATAGTTCTGATATCAATAACTTCAACCGAGTAACCATTCTCTTCAAGTTTATGTGCAGCAAATTTCGAATCGTGAACCATTGCACCATATGTAATCACCGAAAGGTCATTCCCATCTTTAACAATCTTAGCTTTACCAAACGGCAGCAGGTAATCCGCATCTGGCTCAGGTACAGTTGCATAACTCTGCCTGTACAAACCTTTATGCTCAAGAAACAGAACCGGGTCGTTTAATCTGCAGGCAGTTTTTAATAATCCTTTTGCATCTGCAGCGTTTGATGGATAAGCGATTAACAATCCCGGTATATGAGCAAAGAATGATTCAATATTCTGGCTGTGATAAAGTCCGCCATGAATATAACCTCCGACCGGAACTCTTGTAACTACAGGAGCTTCCCAGAAATTATTTGAACGATACCTGAACATAGATACTTCATTCCTGAACTGCATAAATGAAGGCCAGATATAATCACCGAACTGAATTTCAACGACAGGCTTTAATCCTTTTAACGCCATACCTACAGCAACGCCAATTATGCTTGCTTCAGCAAGCGGCGAATTAAAAACTCTTTCATTGCCAAATTGTGTAGATAACCCTTTGGTTGCGGTAAACACTCCACCTTTTCCATCGGCTACATCCTGCCCGAAGACATACATCTTTTCATTTCTTTCCATCTCTTCACGAAGTGCATGATTGATAGAATCAACCATAACGACAGGTTTACCATTTACTGTTGTCTTCTCATAACCAAGTTTATCTTTTTTACCGCTTTCATCATAAACATAAAGTGTTGCAGAAGAACTTTTAGGATTAGCTTGCTGAAGAGCCCAGTCAGCAGCTTCTTCAACATGATTATTTACTTCCTTTTTCAATTCATTAAAAGCCTGATCTGTAAGAATTCCTTTTTTAATAAGTAGCTGAGAAAAATTATTTATTGGACATCTTCTAAGCTCCTCTTCAAGTTCTTCTTTATTTCTGTACTTCCTCTGGTCATCGGAAGAAGAATGAGGAAACAACCTAACTACTTCAGCTTCAATTAAAGCAGGACCTTTACCCTGGCGCGCATATTTAAAAGCAGATTGTGCTGCCGCATGAATCTGGAGGTATTCAAGACCATTCACTTTCTGCCGGAAAAGATTTTCGTAACCTTTCATCATTTCTGCAATTGAATAATCCTTGCCGCCTGTCTGATTCTGAACAGGAACAGAAATAGCAAATTTATTATTCTGAATAACAAATACTACGGCAAGTTTATCCCGGCTTGCCCAGTTAACCGCTTCATGAAATTCACCTTCGCTTGTAGTACCTTCACCGCTGCTTACGTATGTAACTGCGTTCGATCCGCTTTTTTTATGAGCTAATGCAACACCAACTGCCTGCAAAAATTGTGTACCAGTAGGACTTGACTGTGTAGGGACATTTAATTCTTTCGATCCCCAATGATTCGGCATTTGTCGTCCGCCGGTCATTATATCATCTGCCTTGGCAAGATGCTGCATAAAAAAATCCTGAGGTTTTATTCCAAGTGCCAGCATAAATGCCAGATCACGGTAATAAGGAAAAGCCCAATCAATTCCGGGATGCATAGCAAGTCCGCAAGCAACCTGAGCTGCCTCGTGCCCTGCTGCTGCAAGGTGAAAAAAAGATTTACCCTGCTTTAATAAATTCATGGCTTTACTGTCAAGCTGGCGTGAACTGTACATTAAACGTAGTGCGTTCATCAGTTCGTCTTTGGTTAGACCACCATATGAATCTATTTTGCCCGTAGGAACTTCGGCTAAAAGTTCATCCTTCAAAATACTCATCCCTTTTCCTTTCATTTTTTCCTTTGGTTAATTAGAAATTTTTCAGGAATCAAGTTTAATTTCATGTTCTCTATGTTCCCTTATAAAATCAATTCCTTTTTCATTGCTTCGGTTAAAGCTGAATACGAGTTTGAAATTCTTAAGTATAAAGTTTTTGACTTCATACATATCAATTTCTTTCCCGAGTTCATTTTTAAGAGAAGTAACGGTTTTATCTTTAATACCGCAAGGAATAATTCCGTTAAACAAATTAAGGTTGGTATTTATATTAAAGGCGAAGCCGTGCATTGTTATCCATCTGCTTACTTTAATTCCGATAGCAGCAATCTTTCTGTTGTCAATCCAGGCGCCTGTTAATCCATCTATTCTGGTACAATCCAAACCATAATCTTTACAGGTAAGTATAATAACTTCCTCAAGTCCGCGTAAATAGCGATGTGTATCCTGGTACCATTGAGATAAATTAATTATCGGATAACCGACTAATTGCCCGGGGCCATGATAGGTTATATCTCCGCCTCTGTCAATTTCATAAACCGAAATTTTGTTTCGTTCCAGATATTCCTTGTTGCTAACAAGATTATTTTTGTCAGTTACTTTTCCTAATGTATAAGTATGAGGGTGTTCAAGTAAAAGAAAAGAATCATTGATAAGATTTTTCCCTCTTAATTCGAAAATATCTTTTTGTAAATCCCATGCCTGTTTATAATCAATAAGGCCGAGATCGTAATAATCAAATTCTCTATATGTGAATTGCTTCGTTGTATGCATTTGCGACTGCTTCCATAACTGATTCTGATAATGTAGGATGAGCATGAACAGTTTTAATAATTGATTCAAAAGTTGCTTCCATAGATTTTGCCAGAGTGAACTCTGCAATTAATTCTGTTGCATTAGCACCTATTACATGGGCACCCAACAGTTCGCCGTACTTTGCATCAAAAATGACTTTTACAAATCCGTCTCTTTCTCCGGTCGCAAAGGCTTTTCCGCTTGCGGTAAAAGGAAATTTTCCCACTTTTATTTCGTAACCTTCTTCTTTTGCCCGCTGCTCAGTTAGTCCAACACTTGCTACCTGGGGCTGGCAATAAGTACAGCCAGGAATCGTAGTGTAATCAACTTCTGAAGGATTCAATCCATTCAAAGTTTCCACACAATGAATTCCTTCTGCAGATGCAACGTGCGCTAACCAGGGCGGACCAATAACATCTCCGATTGCATAAATATTTTTAATGTTCGTCTGGTATGAATGTTTATCAACTTTGATATGATTTTTGTAAAGCTCAACACCAAGTTCCTCAAGACCAAATCCTTCCACATTTCCAACAATGCCAATTGCATTCAACACAATATCTGAAGAAATTATTTTACTTTCTCCGTTTATTGTAACATTCACTTCAACTTTATCATCAGCTGCTTTAACATTATCAACTGTAGCTTTGGTATGTATTACAATTCCCTTTTTCTTTAAAATCTTTTCAAGCGTTTCACTTACTTCTTTATCTTCAATAGGCAAGATATTATCCATCATTTCAATTAATGTAACTTTAGTACCAAGAGCATTATAGAAATATGCGAACTCAACTCCAATTGCACCGGCACCAACAATAACCATTTCATTTGGTTGCTCACTAAGATTCATAGCTTCAGTACTTGTAATAACCTTTTTTCTGTCCACAGGAATCTGCGGAATTGTTCTTGATCTTGCCCCGGTTGAGATAATTATTTTTTCAGTTTCAATTGAATCGATAATCTTTCCATTATCATCAAGCACATCAATTTTATTGTTGCCGGAAAGTTTTCCAAAACCTTTTATTACTTCAATTTTATTTTTCTTCATCAGGAATTCAACATTCTTAGAAATCCTGCCAGAAATATCGCGGCTACGCATAATCACTTTTTTAAAATCAAAGCTTACGTTTTCTACTTCCAAACCATAATCTTTCGAGTGTTTAATCTCTTCAAGAAGTTCAGCGCTTTTAAGAAGGGATTTTGTTGGAATACATCCCCAGTTAAGACAAACTCCGCCAAGCTTATCCTTTTCAATAATAACAGTTTTGTATCCCAATTGAGCAGCACGGATTGCAGCAACATAACCACCTGGTCCCCCGCCAAGAATGGCAATTTCGAATGATTTGGACATTCAACCCTCTTTTTGGTTTCTAAAATAAATTTAAGCCTTAAAATTCCAAATAACAAACTGTACAACGTATTTAAGGTCAAGTAAGTTTAATTTCAGAATAAATATTTATTACAAATAATTAGATTGTAGAAATGGCTAAAACGGTTCGAAATCAATTTTTTAACTTAAAAAAACACTATTAAAACATTAAGTGAAAACTATAAACAATACACCAAGAAACATTAAGAAAGCTCCGAGTAATCTTTCGTGTAAATTTGGTTCATCTAAAACGAAATGGCCGATAAATACTGAGATTAATCCAGAAACTCTTTTAAGTGAAATAACATAAGCAACAAGTGTTAAGGATAAAGCCATCATCTGACAGATGTAAGTGGTGGTTGTAAACAGACTCATAATAATAAGATTTTTTTTGTCTTTCCGGATTTCGGAAATCTTAAACCTTTTCATTATTGTAACTACAACCGTAATTCCTAAAAACACAAATACGTTTACAAAAAATATGTGCTGGAAAACTGATGAGTACTGGATTGAAAGTTTATCGAAGTTAGCTGAAATTGCCCAAAGCACCGCAACAATAAGCATGTATCTTGTTCCTTTGTTCAGAAGCAATGCTTTAAACGGGGCAAATAAATTTTTCGATTTGAGATCTACATTCAATAAGTATGAACCGATTACAATAAGTATCATTCCTATTATGCCCCATAGCTTTGGTAATTCTCCAACCAAAAATGGAGAAGTTATTAAAAGAAAAAGCGGTGTAAAACTAAGCATTGGAACAACAGCTGAAATATCACCCTTGGAAATAGCTTTCATATAAAGAATTGATGCGGCAACGTTTATTGAACCGGTAATTGAAAGAGCTGTAAAGAATTGAAAACTAAATTTCAGATCTAAAAAGAATATTACCGGAAGAAAAATGATGATAGGAATAATGTTGTTAAACCAGGAAATCATTAATGAATCAACTCCATTTATTGAAGCCTTTTTTGAAAACAGATTTCTCAAAGCTTCTGAAAATGGATTTAATCCTGCAAATAAAAACCACATTAGATTTACGATTTATGATTGACTATTACAATTGATTCGCATCTTGCGAATTTAAATTCGAAAGATAAGATTTTCTATTCTATTCATATTATTTCGGAAAGCAACCTTCATATTTTGAAATTACTTTATCCATAAAATCATTAGTTTCCTGTTTGATAATCATTCGTTCCGGCTCTGCTTCAAACCAATCGAGTGTTCTGCGTATTCCTTTGCTGAATGGAATTACTGCTTTAAATTCAGGGACAGATTTTTTAATCTTTGAATTATCAAAAATGACGCTGACTGCTTTATCTCCAACCAGGCTGCCAATTAATTCTTCCTTATACATTCCAAGAAGATCTGAAGGAATGTGAACAATATTTGCCTCTGCACCCACAGCATTTGCGAGAGCATTGTAAATCTGATCCCATGTTAATATTTCATCTGATGTAATATGAAATGAGTTTCCAATTGCCTGCTGATGACCAAACAGACCGGCAATTCCAACTGCAAAATCATCTGCATGAGTAATTGTCCAAAGAGAAGTACCATCACCGTGAACAATAATTTTCTTTCCCTTTTTAATTCTATCAACAATTGTGTATTCTGTCCAGCCGCCAATTGGAACAGGGATGACTGTATTATAAGTGAGTGATGGGCGTACAATTGTTATTGGAAAACCATTTTCTCTGTAAAGTGAATTCAGCTTCAGTTCACAGCCAATTTTATTACGAGAATATTGCCAGTATGGATTTGAAATCGGAGTTGATTCAGTTACAACAGGATGTGACAAAGGTTTTTGATAGCATGAAGCTGAGCTAATAAAAATATACTGTTTTGTTTTATCTCTGAATAATTCATAATCGCGGTTAATATCTTTTTCTTCGAAGGCAATCCAGTTTACCACTACATCCCAATAATGATTCTTAAGTACATTAGTCATCTGTAAAGGATCATTAACATCAGCAGTAAGAAGTTTAGCTCCATCCAAATTATTTTTTCTGTTACCACGATTAAGAAGGTAAAGATCAACACCTTTGTTAATACAAAATGCTCTGACAGCAGAACTTATATTCCCAGTCCCCCCGATAAATAATACTTTCAAATCAAACCTCATCTAATTGTTTTGATGATTGAATCTAAGAATGTTCTTCATAGATTAAATGTGATTTCTGTTTATTCTCTTCCTTTACCTAATTTGTTTGAAGTCAGGTAATCATAGCTTGATTTTATTCCTTCAAAAATATCGCCTGAGTATTCATCAAATTCAACAATCAACCATTTTAAATTCTCACCACCAGCTTCAATAATCGGAGGGAAATTCATCATTCCTATTCCAACAGGAACCTGTTCGTAACCTTTTTCTCCTTTAACAGCAGGTCCGTCTTTAATATGAAGTAAAGGTGCGCGGTGATTGAAATCCTTAATAACTTTTGCCGGATTTTTTCCACCAACAGTTGCCCAGTAGGTATCAATCTCAAAGAAAATTCCACTATCAAGATTTTCAAGCAGATAATAAAAAGGAATTATGCCGTCGACCTCCTCAAATTCCCACCAATGATTATGCAGTCCAAACTTCAAACCATTCATCTTTAGAAACTCTCCCGCTTCATTATATTCTTCAACTGTTAATTTGATAGCATCTTTGTCTTTGTACCTTTCGCCGGCGGGCCAACCGTGGTAAACAACCGTATCGCAGTTATAAGCTTCTGCAAGTTTAAGGATATGTTCTTTCTGCTCACCCTCAGGAAATTCAACATGCATGCTAAAGATTTCCAAATCATTATCCTTAAAAACCTTAGCCGCATGTTCTAACCTGATATTTTCGGGTAAGGCATATGTCTCCAAACCAAGGTAACCGTTTTCAGCAACTCTTTTAATTGATGCTTCAAAGTTATCTGTAATCTGCTTCCTTATTGAGTAAAGCTGAAGACCAATTTTAGCAGATGATTCATTCATCCTAAATATATCAAATCCGGGAAGCGTTAATGCCATTGTACCAAGCCCCATAATTTTTAAGAAATCTCTGCGTGAACCCTCTGATTTATTCATAACAGTTGCCTTATTATTTGGTCAGTTCATTTAAAATTTGTTTTAGTATTGCGAGCAAACAAAGGATTACGAAAATTACTCATAACAAATCTTCCGACTTTTAACATTTCAACTTCAATACTTTTAATAATCCTTAGTTCAAACAACATTAGAAATAACTTGAACCATCCCAGCAGTGAGTACAGATTTTTTCTTTCGGTAACCCGATAGCATCAACCAGATCATTTAATTTTTGAAACATAAGCGTTGTAAGATCTAAACGTTTTCTAATCTGCTCCACCATTTCGGCATATTTACCATTGAGAGAATCAGCATATTCTTTTATATCAAAATCATCTTTGCCTTCAATTTCTCTAACAGCAGTATGAGTAGCCAATTCAAATCTTGATCTTGACCTGCTGAAATTTAAATATTCACACGGGAAGGATAACGGAGGACAAGCAATACGCATATGCACTTCTTTTATTCCTGCTTCGTGTAAATGGCGAACATTATCTTTAAGCTGTGTGCCACGAACAATTGAATCGTCAAGAAATATTCCGCACTTATCTTTAACTATCGATTCGTTTGGTATCAGTTTCATTTTAGCAACAAGATCACGCATCTGCTGGCTTTGAGGCATAAAACTCCTTGGCCATGTTGGAGTATATTTTGCATATGGACGTTTAAGTGGAATGCCGCTTTCACTGCTGTAACCCATTGCATGACCAATACCTGAATCAGGAATGCCTGCAACAAAATCTGATTTAACGGAATCTCTTTTTGCAAGAGACGCGCCGCACCTGTAACGGCATTCATCTACATTTATATTTTCATAGAATGATGGAGGATAACCAAAATAAACCCACAGGAAAGCACAAATCTGCATCTTTTCATTTGGTTTGCGTAACTGCTCGTATCCTTCAGAAGTTATACGAACAATTTCACCAGGACCAATAAATTGTTCAACCTGAAAATTTAAATTAGGAAATGCACAAGTTTCAAAGGCAACAGCATATGCATCTTCTCTTTTACCAATTATTATCGGTGTTCTGCCATTTTTATCACGCGCTGCAATAATGGAATTATCCGTTAAAATTAAAATTGAACAAGAACCTTTGACAAGATTAAAAACGTTTTCAATTCCCGAAACAAAATCTTCTCCTTCGGAAATAAGCATAGCAACTAATTCGGTTGGATTTATTTTCCCGTTGCTTAGTTCAGAAAAAGTACGGCGGTTTTTTAAACATCTCTGCTCAAGCTCATCTATGTTGACTATTTTGCTTACTGTAGCCACTGCAAAACGACCCATATGAGAGGTAATCAGAATCGGTTGTGCTTCAGTATCACTAATTACACCAATACCAAGGTTACCTTTAAAATTATTCAGGTTCTCTTCGAATTTGTTCCTGAAATAACCATCTTCAAGACTGTGAATCGCTCTTTGAAATCCTTCGTCTTCAGAATAAAAAGCCATACCAGCCCTTTTCGTTCCAAGGTGAGAATGATAGTCTGTTCCATAAAATACATCAGCGACTGCTGAATTTTTTGAAATGCTGCCGAAGAAACCGCTCATGGTTTTCCTTTTGGAATTATTGTTTATTGAAAATAAAAAACTATGGCAGTTAAAATAACATTAGTTGATTGAAGAGCAAAACACAGGAATAAAAATTTCATTATAAAAAAAGGCTGGCAATAAATTTCTATTACCAGCCTTAAGGTTTTCAGAATCAACCAGAACTACTTTGTTAATATCATCTTATTTCTTAATGAAGTTTTTGCCTGGTTTGGTGAATTGTATTCCAACTGGTAAATATAAACTCCGCTTGCAAAATTTGACGCATTCCATTTTTCAACATGATTACCTGCTGTTCTGTTTCCATTAACTAAAGTAATTACTTCTTTACCAAGCACATCATAAATTTTTAATGTGATGCTACCTGCTTCAGGTATTGTATATTCAATGCTTGTTTCAGGATTAAACGGATTAGGATAATTCTGTTTTAATGAAAAGATATTTGGTACTTCACTTTGTTTATTATTTACATCGGTTGTAGTATCAACAACCATTACAAGTCCGGCAACTCCTCTGAAACCAACATCACCTATTTGTGTTGCTGTTCCGGTATTAATATCAATTGAAAGAAATGTACTTGATTGAGTATCTTCTCCTATGGTACCGAAAAGATTTCCTTTTTCATCAAACACTAATGCTTTTGTTGTTTTTCCTAAACCTGTCTTTCCAAGGTAAGTTGTATCAGCATTAGCTTTGTTAATCCTGTAAAGTTTATCCTTGTTGCTGGATGCATCAACACTTGCAATTATATCACCAGAAGTCGGATCAATTGTCATTGCAGCAACTTTAAAACCGATTTCGCCTATTAGAGTTGTATCTCCGGTTTCGGGATTAAGTTTAAAAAGTTTTTTATCATCTGATGCTGCATATAAAGAATTATCTGAGTCAAACAAGACTGCACTTAATTTAACAGGCGATTCGAACTGGAAAAGGCCATAGCCATCGGCTGCATTAACCCTCACAATAGAAGATGGTGTAAACGCACTTGTATTCAAACCATATAATTCTCCGGTTTCAGGAAATACAGTTATACTTTTCAGAGGTTCATAACCCGAACTTCCGATTTCGGTGCCGGCACCGGTAGTTTTATCAATACTTAATAATTTTCCTTTGGCATTTGTTCCTTTGCCCGTAGAAGCATAGATAATATTTTTACCGGCAGGTTGAAGAAGCAAATTTTTAATATAAAAAGGAAGTGTCTTTTCCGGTCTGAATGGATCATTGGTTAAAATTGATAAATATCCTTTATAGTAACCAGCTTCAAATTGTTCCGCATTAACAGTAAGAGTAACTTTGTTCTCATCATTTAATGTTGCCAATGCTCCTTTTTTAATGCTTGTATAAATCGGATTAGCATCTTTTAGCACACTAAGCTGAACATCATCTATAAACCAGCCCTCATAATTCAGAAGCTGGTCACTTGTAAATCTGAAAGCAATTTTAACCGGATCAGAATTCCCAGCCAGATATGGCAATTGAATAGAAACTGACTGCCAAACAGAATCATTCCCAAGAATTCCACCATTAGAAGATGCTATTTCTTCAAAGGTTTTACCATCATCATATGATACAAGAACATATGCATAATCATATCCAACCTCCGCCTGCAAATAATAATTGAAGGATAGGGTTATTAAATCTTGTGGAGCAATACTGCTTACATCAAAACTCTTACTGATAAGATATGCGTCTGAGTATGAACGGTACTGGATGGAGTCAGTATAATCAATTCCAAAGTGTGCCGCTGTTACAGGCGAATGACCTTCCAACATAGCAGGACCAGTTGTAATCCTGTGCCAGTCTTCAGAATAAATACCGGATGTATCAAAATCATTAAACCCTGATTCAAAATCCGCATTGAACAATAACTGGGAATCATCAACCAATGCTTTATTATAAAATTTATAAAGTAAATTATCCCCGTTGTAGTTTGATGATTTTGCTAACCCGGAATATGGCGTATTACTTTTATCAGATAATGATAAAAGAATTTTATAATCAAGCTGCTGGTTACCAAGATTTTTAATTGTAAGTTCTTTAGATTTTATTTTCTCCGGTGATTTGATGTCAAATATAAAATCACCAAGTTCCTCCTGGTCCGTTATCAATGTAGGTTCAATTGCACCACCGACAGAAACTTTGAATGGAATATCAACTACCAACTTGTTTTCATCATTTGTATGAAATCTAATTACACCAAAAAAGACAGCCGGAACACTAATTCCGGATGCTGTAAAATTTATTGTACTGATAATACCACTGTTTATAGATCCCTCAATTGCGTCAGCACCAATTGTATATACCACACCAGCCGGGAATACAACATCTACTATCGTTTCAATTTCATAATCAAGCATATTGTTTAAATCAAGATTCACCAGTTGAATTTCCGTTGACTTACTGCCATTTAAAGGAACATCCATCACTTTAACAGTATCTGTTGATTTATCAAGATCAAGTGTATCACCTTCACTAATAAGCATTACAGATGCATATTCAGGTGAATAGTCAACATTCCAGCCAATCACCTCGAGCATCCTCAAATCGTTAGGTAGAATAATGTCACGAGTTCCTGAATTAGCAGTAGGATCCATAATCCCCATAAATCTACTTTCACCTAATGAAGGAGGTCTTAATGCATCATCTTTCCAATGCCCAGCCTGCTGTCCATCTCCACCGGTTCTATCACTATTTTTTGCCGTTGATACCGGCAATTCCACGAGTCCGTCAAAAAAGACCTGGGTGGGTTTATAATATGTAACGCCGTTTTCAACAACATCAACTTCAGTAGCAACCGGGCCGGGAGTAACAACTCTTTCAGCATTTGCAAATCCGGTCAAATCTCCAGGTTCAACAGCTTCAGGTCTAACTCTGAAAAGATCCCATGGTGTAAAATAATCTTTAGTATCAGTTAAAAGGCCAATTATTGAATTAAATCCTAAAGCATGACCAATCTCATGAGTAACTGTTCCGTCAAAATCATAATGTCCGCCCTCAATACCGTCTGACGGATCAAAGTCCCATTCGAAAGCAGAATTAAATCCAATTGCCGGAACATTACCAAAAGGATTCACATTAATATCAGGGTCAGCTTCCGCTTCAATAATTCCTAATCCCTGAAAATTAATCATCCCACCTACAACAGGTCCCAGGTTATTCCCTGATGTACTTGGAGTAGGAACCGGAATAGCATTATATAAATTAAATAATTGTGTATCAGTTGAATGATTATTTATTAGAGCAGTTTTAATATCTGCAACGGACAGATAAGAACCATCCTGAGCTGTTACCAATTTAAATGCCGAAGAAGTGCTTCCAAGTACACCGGCAGCATATGCATTCCCCCACCTTGTAGGACCGAAATCCACATCAATCACTACTGTTACTCTGCTTGTCAAATATCTCTCCCATCTTGCTGCGGCTCTTCTGAAACTTAATAAAGCATCAGGATTAGCCAGGAGCTGATCTGTAGCTCTTAAAATAATTTTAAGACCTCTGACACTATTAGGTTCATTTAATGAATTCACTAAAGTATAGTTTTGCTTAATCGAAGAATTTAATAAATATTCTTTTGTCTCATTATATTTTATCCCGCGTGAAGTAAGATTATTATTTCCATCGAGATATAAAATATGAGTATCAATATGCCTGATTTCCTCCGGCAGATTTACTGCTTTACCTTTAACAAATTGGGGAAATAAATTACCGGCACTTAAAGATGATACGAGAATTACTAGAATTAATCGTAAGTAAAATGTTTTCAAT
>QZKB01000045.1 GCA_003599415.1 Ignavibacteriales bacterium
ACTTTCCAGTTCTTAACAAGGAATAGCAAGCCTGCAATAAGCATTACAATTCCCCACCAAATACTTGGATGAGTTTCGCCCAAAACCGTTTTATGTGTGGATGGATTGAAATACAAATAAATTCCGGAGATCAAAATAATAACTCCCAGAATAACTAATAGTAATCCGACAAAATACCAGATTGGTTTCATTGTATTCTCTCCTTCCTACCAGAAAATAATATTAAGAATTAAAAAGATGATCAAAGAAAGTATAGCAGCAAATTCAGGCTTACGGTAGACAGCTATATCTTTATCAACTGCTTCCGGAGTTAAGCCTTTAACCAAGCCAACTAATTCTTCCTTTGGTTTCTTCTTTGTAAAAAGACTGATAATGATTGTAATACCGAAGCAAATTAACCAGGCCCACCATGCGCGCCAGAAGTTTGTTGCCTGCCCGCTTGTTACAGGTGAAAGAGTAATGAATGTCAGATCCAGCCACTGGAATTTATCTACTATGAACAAAGCAAAGGAGGTTAACATACCGGTAATCAATCCCCAGAATGCGCCGTTAGGAGTAATCCACACCACGAACATTCCCAGCAGCATTGTTGCAAACAGCGGGGCATTAACCCAAGAGAATATTGCCTGCATATAATCCATAATGCTTGGAAAAGTTTTTGCCCAGTAAGCAGTTAACACACTAATAACGATTCCAACGATGGTTGCAACTCTACCCATCCAGAGAAGATGAGCATCTGATGCTTTTTTATTAATAACAGACTTATAAATATCATAAGTCCAAACTGTGTTGAATGCACTTATATTTCCCGCCTGGCCAGCCATAAATCCTGCAAGCAAAGCTGTTATACCAAGTCCAACAAGACCAGCGGGATAATATCTTACAATAAGAAGCGGAAGAGCGGAATCATAATTTACTTTACCTCCATCTTCCAGAAGTTTGTAACCGCTGTTCGGATCTGCTGCAAGAATAATTGCAATCAAACCGGTAAGAATAACAATAAATGGGATTGCCATTTTAAAGAATGATGCAAGTATCGGAGTCATCCGTGCCGAGCGTAAATCTTTAGCACTGAATGCTCTTTGTACTACAAGAAAGTCCGTAGTCCAATATCCGAACGAAAGTACGAAACCCAAACCAAGCACAATCCCGGCCCAGGTAATAGCCATGCCGTTATCAGCAGGATTTGTACTTGTAGCCCAAAGACTTGTAAACTGGCCCATTCCTTTAATCATATCAACTTTGTTAAAAATTTCCCCGATGCCGCCAACTTCCATCATACCTAAAATTGCAACAAGGAAAAGACCGAACCAGATTAAAAAGAATTGAATAATTTCTGTAAAGATAGCAGACATCAATCCGCTTAAAGTAACGTAAGCCGCAACAGTTAAAGCGGAAACCCACATACTTATATCCCAGTTCCAGCCAAGAAATGTATGAAGCACCAATGCCATGGCATAAAGATTAATTCCAGATACAAGAAGCGTCATAACCGCAAATGCAATTCCGTTAAGTACTCTTGTCTTTTCATCAAAGCGAAGTTTTAAGTATCCGGGCACTGATTTTATTTTCCCGCTGTAATAGAAGGGCATCATATAGATACCAAGGAATAACATTGCCGGTATAGCACCAATCCAATAAAAGTGTGTTACAAACATTCCGTATTGAAAAGTATTTCCGGTCATACCTAGTAGTTCAAGCGCCCCAAGGTTTGCAGAAAGAAATGCGAGTCCTGCGACCCACGCACTGTTTTTTCTGCCTGCAAGAAAAAAATCTTCTTCGCTCTTTGTAAATTTTTTAAGGTATAAACCAATTCCAAGAACAAAAGCAAAGTAGATTGCAATAATGAGCCAATCGGCTATAGTAAGTCCTATTGCGGTCATATAATTTTCCTTTATTATGACTAATCTGATTGCACAAAAACTGTTTATTAACAGTATGGTTATTTCAAAAAGGAAATAGCTTTTTTGTAAAGCTATTTCCCCGGGTTAAAAGACATTAATAATTTCAATAGAATCCGCGAAGAAAAATAAGTGAAATAAAATTAATTCACTTCAACATTTTTCTGTTCAATAATTTTACCGCTTGTTTTATCTCTTAACAGAATAGCGGGCTGTTCGTATTTTTTACCATTTAGATTAACGATTAGTACCGGCCAGTCTTTTGTTTTAGTAATTACTTCGCCGCCATTTTCGTTTGCAATAAATGTATCTTCTACTTTAGCACCGGTAATTGTTGGGTTCCATGCATAACCCTGGTTATTCTGTACTGTTCCTTTTACACCAGGATAGATAACAAATTCTCTGTCATCATAACCAATAGCTCCGCCCTGATGATGTTTCATCCATTCACCTTCAAAGCCGGCATCAGCATACCATTGCTTACATTCTTCAAATATTTCAGAAAGTGCTTTCCCGGGTTTTGTAGCTTCTTCATACTTAGACATAACTATTGCGGTTTGCTTCAATTTATTTTCGAGTTCTGCGGGTAGTTTATCTCCAAAGTAAACAAAGCGTGTAACTGCAATAGGCATTCCCCATTTTTCAGCAACAATATTTATCATAGCATAATTTTCAAGTACAGCGCCACCAGGCAGTGCATGACGATAATTAAATATCCTGTTATCAACTGCAGTTAATAGTACTGTAGGGAAAATACCACGGGAACGCAATTCAATTGCAGTTAGCGCTTCAAGTTCATATTCATCCATTCCCGGTTTAATAGATTTACAAACGCTTTCAACAGCTTCTGTACATTGCTGACCCAACCATTTGTATCTTTTCAGTTCAGTTTCTGAAAGAGAATATCTTAAAGGTCTAAAGTCTTCCGCAACTACAACTGTTCCCGGGAAAGGAGCGTCACTGCCGATTTTACCTTTAGGCGCAATCTCTTTAATAATAGATTCACGAACATCTTTAACAGGATTTGCTTCGTACCAATTGTACATTTTTAATTCATAGCCTAATTCCCTAAGCGAGCCGTCCATCATTCTGCCAGCTTCAGCACCATTGCACACCAAATATTTTTTCCCATCTTTCATAATTAATAATGAGGCTGCACCTACATCTTTATTTAATACAATTTGAACATTTGCCTGTCCGGCTGTAATCCAGTATACATTTCGAACCTGTGTAAAGAGCATACCATCAAGTTTTTTTTCGGTCAGAAATTTTTGTACAAGAATCATCTTATCAGAGATTTCCTTGTTTATTTCTTCTTTTGTTAATATCTGGTTTGGATTTTTCTTCCATAAAGTGTTTGCTTGTTCATTTTGATTATTAGCACATGAAACTATTAGAAAAGAAGCAAGGGCAAACAATGAGAGCAATAATTTTTTCATTTAGTAAACCTCCTGGTTTAATTGGAGATATTAATGTTTTTAAATTGTTAACGTTAACATTTGATGGTGCATAATAGCCTAAAAAAATAAAAAAGTCAATTAGTTTTTTAGCTAACTTGCTGAAAGTAAATACTTTTTCAGTTATTTAAGACAGCACCGCAGGAGCTTCGGATAACCTGTTCTGTCTCAACAGCCAGATCCTCAATTTTTTCTTTTTTATTTTCAATGTGGGCAATAAGTTTTTCGGCAGCTTTTTTACCAACCTCGTAAGCAGGCTGACGTACTGTGGTGAGAGGAGTTTTCAACAATTCAGCCCTGATGTCATCAGAAAATCCCACGATTGCAATATCTTCGGGAATTCTTAATCCATGCTCATTAATTGCTTTCATCGCACCGAATGCGGCAGGATCATTAACCGCCACAATTGCTCTGGGCCCGCCATTTGTAATTGAATCAAGCAATTTATTCATAGCCTTGTATCCACCAATTTCATGAAAGCCGGCTTCAACTATATAACCTTCAGGAATTTTCAGTTTGTGTTCTTCCATTGCTTTAGTGAAGCCTTTTAATCTGGCTAAACCTATGGATACTGTTTTTGGTCCAGATAAATGAGCAATTTTTTTATAGCCCAATTTTATAAGGTGATTAGTTATCATACGAGCACTTTCTTCGTCGTTAATACTTACACAGCTTGCACCAATACCATACACACACCTGTCAAAAAACACGATAGGTAACCCCTGCTGTTTCATTATCTGCTTATATATTTCGTTATTATGAACTGATTCTGCTACTGAGATTAATAGCCCATCAACACGTTTGGATGCAAGAGTATGAATAACTGCTTTCTCTCTTTTGGCATCTTCTGCAGAGTGGGTAAGCATTATCTGGTAACCTTTTTTGTAAGCAACTTCCTCAATTCCCCTGATAGCTTCAGGAAAGAATGAGTGAGTAATTTCAGGAACCACCACCCCGATTGTGTGTGTCTTGCGCTGGACGAGACTTTTAGCTACACTATTAGGAATATAGCTCATCCTTTTTGAAGCGTCCAAAACTTTTTTCTTTGTTCTTTCATCTACATTCGGACGATCATTGAGGGCACGGGAAACAGTCATCATTGAGATACCAAGTTCCTGTGCAATATGTTTTACAGTTACCCTTCTAGGCATTGCCTAACCTTTTGTTTAATATTAAAGCCAAATTATTTTTTAATTAACCAGTTTTATTTTGTTTTTCATTGCATTGTCAAATTCGCCAATAAAGCGCCACCAGTTTGTAAGTTCTTTATTCCCATATTTTATTTTATTGTTGATACCGGGTATATTCTGCATCCAGTAAATAAACCAGCTCAGACTGTTGCAATTCCATTTTTCACAATTGATTTTTATCTTTTTGCCTGTGCCTTCCGGATTCCAGTCTTCAATATCTGTTTCAACATATTCCGTTTTTTTCCAGTCATAATCCTGCCTGCCATTTGGCGGATAATGAGCCCATCCACATCTTGGATTAATTATTTTATGAGAAATATCGCTGCCGACAAATTTACCCCAGAATAATAATTCTCCCCATTTATCTTCAGCAGTTGTATCTCTGCCATCAATAAAATTCAGTACCGCTTCTATCTGATGAATATGGTCTTCAACAGCTTCCGATGCACCTCTCTGATAATTATAATGATAGACCGTATAAGTTTTTTCAAAAACTGGAAGATCTCCTGGATCTCTTAAACTGTTACTCACGTCTCCAAAGGGACCGGCCATATTTGATTCCCATAATCCAATCACTCCGCCATCATAACCCCAGATCCATATTTCTTTCACACCTTTTTTCTCTACCCATTCTTTTGCATCAATTCGTTTCATAATTGAATTGTAATCTGTCATCGGTACTTCTTTGTAATCTTTCTTTACCGTAGGGAGCGGTTCGAGAAATTCGTAGGTCTGAACAATTTTATATTGAAGCGAAGGTTTGGAAGATACATTTTTGTAACCATGATACCTTGAACCTTCCTGAAGAGCATTGATGACAACTTTTGTAACGCTGTCCGTCTTTTGTCTAATAAATTGAAGGGTTCCACCAATATCCCTTGTAACATTTTTATCTAAGTTGCCATCTTTTTCAGGAAAATATTTAACGATTACAATCGGTATTATAAACTGCTGATCGGTTTGAGCATGTAAAATTGAACAAAAAATTGCGCAACTTATGATAGTCGAATAGATATAGTTTTTCATTTCTCACTAAGGATAAAGATTATTAAATATGGCTGTGCCACTAATTATCTCTTCCTCATCATTCCCCTGTCCAAAGATAATAAATGAATATGAGAAATAATAATAATTTCTTGTAATCCAATTTCTTTCCTAAAACTCCACACTTATTTCATGTTCAATAAAATTACCGCTGCCGTCTTCTGATATTTTTATTCTCAACTCTTCTCCGATTATTTCAGCGCCGGTTATTTTTTTAATCAGTTTACTATTCTTTACACCCAAAGAATAACTCTCACCGGCAATTCCTTCAACTAAAAGAATAATCTTATTGCCAGATAGTTCAGTTGAAATGACTTTTAACGAATGATTCTCTTCACCAATTTTTGATTCAAGCGGAAGCAGATAAATTTCCGGAACAGGATTATATTGTAAAACAATTTCATCCCGGCCGGATGTTTCAAATTCAATTTGAGGTTGTAAAATTTTACTATCAGCACTTACAGCATTTTCATTCAATGTAGATTTGATAACTGTTGCTCCAACCGGAAGAACAGGTTTAAACTTAAAATTGATTTTTTCTTTGCCTGGGTTTTCTACTATCAGTTTAACGCCGGAATTGTTTTTATAGTATTTAACATTAACAGAAATGTTATTTACCCGAATATTATTTACAATCAGGCTATTCCAGTTGGCCGGGATTTGCGGTTTGAAATTCACCACTTTATTTATTGCATCAACATCTACTCCTGCCAGTCCACGGATAAAAGGAACGAGTAAACCGGAAGTAGAAAATCCCTGGTCGTGATAAGCTTCTCCCAACTTCTGATTTATATCCCCGGAAAATACTTCCGGTATAACACCAATTCCATAATTTGATTGCTGCTGAAGCGTTGCCTGCAGATTTGCAAAGCCTGCAAGAGCAAAGTTGTAATTATAAAATGCTGTTCCAAGCATAATTGAATTGAATGGCCATACTGCACCATAATTATAATTGCGCGGCTCAAAATATTTAGACTGAATTGATAAACTTCTTACTCCCCAGTCGGAAGATAAATCTGAATGAGCAAATGCTTCTAAAGATTTTTCCGTGCGTTCTTTGTCCATAAGCATGAAATCAAAAGCAATACTTGGATAAGGATTTTTCTCTTTCACCTGAACGCCTACTTCGTTTGCACCGAAAGAATAAAAACCTTTATCTTCCATCCAGAATAATTTTTCTAACGACTCTTTTGCATCCGGCAATAAATTCTTTGCCTGGTCTTCAAACTTTCTATCGCCAACAACCTTGGACATTTCAATTGTTTCCTTGATTGCCTGGAGCCAAAGCGACTGCGTGTACATATCATTATAAATTTTTACGAGTGAACCAAATTCAAGAACACCAAGTCCCGCACCCTTTAAATCCATCAGACCATCATTATTGCTATCTTTGTTTAAGCACCAATAGTAAGCCTGCTTAATTGATTCCCAGCTTTCTTTAATAAACTGAGCATCACCGCTTTTACTGTAATAATCTCCCATTGCAACAAGATACCAGGGAGAAGTATCCGCATGATTATATCCATAATGATAATCGTTCCACCAATCAACAAGCCCATCGCTTTGTGAAAGCTCGTGAGCCATTTTACCTATATCATTGTTAACTTCTTTGGTAGATTTTTTTCTTATAGGAAAATTTTCCTGGCGCTGCCATTTTTGTGTAAACTTAAGCGCATCACGAACAGTTGGAAAATCTCCAAGACTATTCATTGCAAGTGAATTAGCATAAGCGTCTCCGCCAAAGTACCATGCAAAACCAGGCCTTCCGCCGCCGCCTGATAAACCATAACCGGCAACCAGGCCCTTGCCGAGTGTTGGATTATCAACCACTAAATTTCTTAAAGCAACTTTGCCCCATTCATAGGCAACGTTAAATTTTTGTTCAGGAGTTATAATTTGCACTGTTGAGTTACGAAGGTTCTTGTAGTATTCGTAATTGGATTTATAAAAACTTTCCGCATTCTGCGATAAATTTTGATAAAGAGTTTTTACCGAATCAAGTTTAGAATTTACATAGCCGCAAATTACAATCGGAATAAATTTATCGTTCTTTTCACCAGGTTTAATTTCAATTTTAAATTGAAGCGGGTTATCTGCAAACATATGTGCAGGCGGCGCAGACATTTCTTTACCTGCAGGAGAGCCACATAAATACATTGCCCTGCGCTGTGCTTCTGAAATTACAAAAGCTTTAACATCATCATCCCAGTAACTGTACTGCCCACCAACTCCGGCAGGCCATTGAGGCTGCATAACCGGAAGAAATCCCGGAACGATTGATATCGGTTCTATCGTTTGAACATCAAGAAGAATAATAATTCCCGGTTCATCAACCGGTACAATAAAAATCTCTTTTACTGTAAATGATTCATAAGTGTAAGTTATAGTTGTCGCTTCGGGTGTTGCTGAAATTGTCCGCATAATATCTTTTGCAAGAATAGGCTGAGTTGAATTAGCAGTAAAGAATTGAAGTTCAAAACTTCTTAATGGTTTCCACGGCCAAATCCATGCTTCAAAGTTGCCATTTTCAAAACCCATTAAAGCAGCTTTAAGACCAATCTTATCAAAGTATTGATTAGGCTGGGCAAGGCGGGAAATTTCAAGATCGTTTTTATTTAATTTAAATTTTTTTACGTAACCGGATTGCGCCAGGCAGGCTGAGGTAAGAAGAACAGCGACAAAAAATTTCATTTTAAACATTTTAACTCCTTTGCATTAATACTATCATTCAACAACAATCAATAAATAACTCACCTGCCTGCCCCTTATATTAAGAAGAGGCAGAGCAGGTAAGCTACAGTTTTCCTCATCCGAAACTTTGCTTAAAGCGGATTACAATTTAATACTCATCTCACAATTTTTGCAATTAAAAATTAATTGATATTTTCTTTTTCCATCTGCAAGAAAAAGCGGCTCTTTCACTTTTAATTGGCTGCACATGTTTTGCGGACAAATTCCAAGCTGATCTTTAATGCAGTATTTTGTAGTCATAATAATTTTACCCTTACAAGAAGAAAGTTTTTCAAATCCTTCCTCCACCACTTCAACGCCCTGATCTGCATAAAATTTTTCTGCTTTTGAATTAACAACATTGCCGTGATAATCTAATTTATCACCCGGATATTTATGACCAGACTTTATGATCTGCGATGACTGGCGGGGATAGTTTTTTATTCTTTCTGCTTCCAATTGATTGAGCACCTCTCTCCTGAATTCATTTAACTTAGCAACCGGAAGGAAATATGTTTGTCGCAGATTTATCTGAACATCCTTCACTTCAAAAATTGAATCCCCGGATTTAAGCATTTGCTTTTCGATAGTTTTATACATTTGCTCCGGATTGTTTGCCGGTTCTTTCACAAATTCACATAATATAGAAACCTGGTTTCCATCCTCATCATTAGCAGAAATAAACATTCCTTCCTTTGTCTCATTCAACTCTAGTTTCGCTCGTATCTTTCTGGTTGAAATTTCTTTTGATAAATCTTTAATAAACTGATGATCGCGGTTACGGTAAATCTTTGTCCCAATTTTTAAGTCGCCCAACTCATCAGAATAAACGCGGTTGTTATTTACCTTGCTTATAATCATTCCTTGCAAAACATTTTTAGAATCGAAGTAGCAGATACCATCATCGTTAATCAGAATTTCTTTTGTGGAGACTTCAAAAAAGTCTTTCTCAATCCTTTTCACTTTGCCGAGATATTTGCCGATTGATTTCTGAGTATCGGGAGAAGCTATTTCTTTTTTCCTGCCTTCAATAAAATAATCTGTATAACCACGGTTAAATGTTTTTTCCGGATCAGGTTTGAAATCGATGTATACTTTTCCGGAAGATGATTTTGCAAGTGATTTATCATTTGCAATTAAAGCATCAAGTTTTTGCCGGTAAAATGCTGTAACATTTTTCACGTAGGAAATATCTTTTAACCTTCCTTCTATTTTGAAAGAAGAAATTCCGGCATCAATAAGTTCTGTAAGATGAGTGGAGAGATTTAAATCCTTCAGCGAAAGAAGATACTTATCCTTTACAATAACCTTTCCTTCCGAATCTTCCAATGAGTAAAGCATACGGCAGGGCTGTGAACATTCGCCCCTGTTTGCACTTCGCTCGGTCGTTGCCTGGCTGAAATAGCATTGCCCGCTGAAGCAAACACACAAAGCGCCGTGAATAAAAAATTCAAGATCGACAGTTGTATGCTTTCTGATTTCCTTTATCTGTTCAAGTGAAAGTTCGCGGGCAAGAATTATTCTTTGAATTCCGGTTTGCTCAAGAAATTTTATTTTATCAACCGAGTAGTTATGTGTTTGTGTTGAAGCGAAAAGAGGAATCGGCGGCAAATCCATTCCTAGAATTCCCATATCCTGAATGATGATTGCGTCTGTCCCGATTTCATAAAGCTGATGAATTAGCTGTTGTACTTCCTCCAATTCATCTTCATAAATAATTGTATTAACAGTAACGTAAACTTTTGCCCAGAACTTATGAGCATAAATTACCAGTTTTGCAATATCATCAATTGAATTACCAACTGCGGCACGCGCACCAAATTTTGGAGCGCCGACATACACGGCATCTGCCCCGCAATTGATTGCAGCGATACCGCATTCAATATCTTTAGCCGGTGAAAGTAATTCAAGCTTATTCATAATCGGAACCAGGTGATTCTAAACTATTCTCTTCAATTTTCTTTTAACTCTGTTGTCGTTTACTTTTTATATTCCTCGATTAATAGTTTCGCCATTATCGAATCCCAGATATAGTTTGTCGGGGAATTCAAAACTTCATTATCGGGACTAAATGATTCCCAGAAATTATGGTTCTTGGAAAGCTGCGTTGTAACTGCAAGCATCATTTTAACTGCTAACTCTTTTGCGGTTTTATTGTAGCCGTATTTTTTAAGACCATCGTAAACCATATAATCCCATAGCAGCCATACCGGTCCGTTCCATTTACAACAATAATCAACATAAGGAGAATACCATTCATCCTGTGCAGATAGAGTTGGAACACCATACTTACGCCAGAACTTTTCAGGATCAGTAAGTTTCTTTATTAATTTTTCTGCGCGGTTTTTCGGTGCAGCTTCTGCCCATAATGCAAGGAAGCCGATTATTTCTTCGCGGCGTAAATCTCTTGTTAAAAATTTGAATGAATGATCCTTCTTATTTATCGAATAGTAAAATTGTGTTGAATCATCCCACATCCTTTCATTCACTAACTTAGAAAGATCATCCGCTTTCTTTTTCCATTCAACAGCTTCGTTCTTTTTACCTAATTCATTTGCAATTGAAGCGAGAGATCTCATTTCTTTGATTACCATAAAAGTAAGATCAGCGCATTCAAGTTCATCTGAAATATCTTCTTTATCAACATCAAGATATCTTTCCGCAGAAACCTGGAAAACAGCATTATACCAATCGCGTACATTTTCAATTATTCCGTATGGCCCCCATTCAAATGTACCATCTTTATCAAGGTCGCGGTTTTCAATTAACCAATCGACATACCTTGCGCCGGAATTATATGCATCAAGAAGGAATTGTTTATCCTTGCTTACATTATAAACTTCCCAGTTAATCCAGCTGAAGAAAGGCGCTGATGTAGTTGACATATCTTTGCCGGTAACATTACTTTTATGCGGATAATCCTGCAAACCGCGCGGACCGTGGCGGTATGCAATCAATCCGTCTTTTCCCTGCTGTTCAATATAAACTCTCTGCGAGCCCTGTGCTGATTGAGGATCGAGATATGCATAAGCAAGCATACTTAATGATTCATGCAAAACCTGGTGACCGTGTCCCCATCCCCACAATGGCTGACGCGAGAATACATAGAAATTATATTTTGTAGAATCTGCAGGCGGATACATACATCCACGTGCTAAATTAAACGAGCATAGGTAAACAAGTTTCTCCTCATCTGTTTTAAATTTTATGCGGGGAATATTTGCGAACAGTTTTACATTTGCATCAACATATTTCTGAAGCGGTTCTGTTTTTAATTTCTCGCATTCCTCCTGAAGTTTTACAAGATCTTCCTTCTGATCCTGCCAGCCGCGGATGTAACGAACATTTGTTTCCTCTCCCGGTTTGAGTTTGAATTTACCATGAAGGGAAACGAAATTTACTAATCCGTTTTTAAGAAGGTTAAGCGAATCAATTCTTTTCTCGGCATAGAAATCCGTTTTAATAATGTTATAAAAGTGATCAAGACTTCCTAAATAACCACCGTATGAATAAGGTGAAAAACTTGCTGTCAGAAAATCACGGCAATCTGTTGGATAAGGAAACTTAGGATTAAGATTGCTTATCAATCGTTTCTTGGTTTCATAATGATTGGTGATGTATCCTTTGTATTTTTCATCGTAGCCTTTTATCTGTAATGAATCGTTGCCGAGTTCAAGAACAGGATAGAGTTCGAGATCATAATTTACTTTGGAAATATTTTTAATCTGAAGATTGACAAGAGCTATTGTTGAGCTGTAAACAAAAAATGTTTCCTGAACCAATACACCCTGGAAGGGCTGATATTCAATTATGGCCATATCAGGAAACGAGCTTATTACAACAGGCTTAACATAAAATTCTTCAGTCTTGTTTATAACTACCTGGTTCACTTTCCAAACAACATAAAACTTACCGGCATTATCTCCCGTATAATTTATCGGAAAGCATTCGGAGTAGTAATCCATTTTGTAGCCTTTATCTCCATAAAGACGTGATCTTTCCATTGCCGCTGTGTACGTTGTAAAAAGCGGTGAATTTGCAGAAGCCTCGAAGGTAAGATACTTATCGTTTACATTTAAACGTTGTGCAAAGATGTTTGATAACAGGATCAAACAGACAGCTAAAATCTTTTTCATTTAATCTCCAATGTTTTACTAACTAAGATTATTCAACTATTAAATTAATTTTCCTCAAATCCCTGTCGCTTGATGATGAACCAATCATCAAAATATATTTATCCGGTTCAACAGTAAAACCTTTTCCATCAACCCAGCGTGAAAGTTTATCCGGTGTAATTGTAAATTCAACCTTCTTAGTTTCTCCTGCTTTGGTTGGAATTCTTTCAAAACCTTTCAGAGTTTTAATTGCCTTGTTATCTTTAGCCGCTTTGATATAAAGCTGAACCACTTCATCGCCATCCATCTCACCTGTGTTGGAAACCTCAATAGAAACTTTTACAGAATCTCCGGCTTTAATCTTATTCTTTTCCAACTTAATATTTTTATACCGGAAAGAAGTATAGCTTAATCCGTATCCAAAGGGATAAAGCGGCTCACCCTTAAAATAACGATATGTCCTGTTGCTCATATCATAATCAGTAAATGCAGGCAACTGATCAACAGACTTATAAAATGTTACCGGCAATTTTCCGGATGGATTATAATCCCCGAATAAAACATTTGCAATTGCATTACCTGCAGACTGACCCGGATACCATGCTTCAACTATTGCAGGAATATTTTTCTGTGCCCAGTTTACAGAAACAGCGCTTCCGTTTAGAAGCACCAGAACAGTTGGCTTGCCAGCTTTCACAATTTTTTTCATGAGATTTTCCTGAACTTCAGGCAGATCAAGTGTAAGTCTGTCTCCGCCCTGGAATCCTTTTACGGGTACATCCATTTCCTCGCCTTCAAGACGCGGCGATAATCCCATTACAAGTATAACAACGTCTGCATCCTTTGCCGCCTGAATTGCGCGCTTCTCCAAATCCTCATCTGGAACTGACCATATCAACTGCATCATTGAATAGCGCATAATTTTGTAGTACTCAACTTTAAGCCGGTATGATTTGCCTGCTTCCAGATTAATGAATTTGTAAGTTTTGTTTGGATGATGAGTTCCTTTAAATTGAACCACAAGTGAATCATCAATATAAATTCTGAAGCCGTTAAAGCCATAACCACCAAAAGCATATTTGCCGGATTTCGGTGGCACAATTATTCCTGTCCATCTTATACCAAAATTATCCTGATCAAGTTTTGGAAATGGTATTTGATTCCACCATTTGAAATCAATCATCTGGTCGACTAATTTATATACTGGTTCGCCGGTTAAATCCCTGTTATCAAAATATTCTGCATTCAACCCGTTTTCACTTTTATCTGATGAAGAAAATAAATACTTAGGCTGAACAGTTTCAAAGGAAGGCATATTCTCCGCAATATCGCAGCCGCGTTCATACACAACTTTTGATTTAAGCAACTTCTCCTGAATGGCAACCAAAGGAGTTACCGGATCAGAAGGAAATCCATTATAGTTACCAAGAAGTACTTCCACGTCATCTGCATTTGGACCAATAACGGCAACCTTTTTATAATGCTTGCTAAGAGGAAGAAGATTTTTTTCATTTTTTAAAAGAACAATAGATTTCTGTGCGGCATTATAAGCAAGGTAACGGTTTGGTTTGGAATCAACCACACTTGTTCTTATGGATGAATACGGCACAAGTTCAGGCGGATCAAACATTCCAAGTTTGAATCTTGCCGTAAACAATCTTTTAACTGCCGTATTAATTTCATCTTCAGTAATTAATTTTTGTTCAAATGCTTTTTCAAGTGATGAATATTCTTCTCCGCATTCAAGATCGGTCCCGGTTCTTACTGCAAGCGCCGAGGCTTCTTCCGGTGTTTTAGCTACTTTATGTGTGTTGTAAAAATCAAAAATTGCCCAGCAATCGGAAACCACGTAACCATCAAATTTCCATTCATCTCTGAGAATACTTCTAAGTAAAGTATTGCTTCCGCAGCAAGCTTCGCTTCTGAAGCGGTTATATGCACACATTATTGAATAGGCTTTACCTTCTTCAATACAAGCTTTAAACTGAGGAAGATAGGTTTCGCGCAAATCATAATCACTTACGTTTGCATCAAATGAATGCCTGTCCGGTTCAGGTCCGCTGTGAACCGCAAAATGTTTTGGAGTAGCAATAGTCTTAAAGTATTTCTGATCGTTTCCTTGTAATCCTTTTATGAACTGAACACCCAATCTTCCGGTAAGAAAAGGATCTTCACCATAGGTTTCCATTCCGCGTCCCCATCTTGGATCCCGAAAGATATTTACATTCGGCGACCAGAAAGTAAGTCCCTGGTAAATTCCATGTTTATCATTCTTAATGGCTTCATAATATTTAGCTCGTCCTTCATCTGAAATAACATTACCAACTTTGAATAGCAATTTTTCATCCCAGGTTGCCGCAAGTCCAATTGCCTGTGGAAATACTGTAGCGAGGCCGTTGCGCGCAACACCGTGAAGCGCTTCATTCCACCAGTTGTAGGCAGGTATACCAAGTCTTTCAATAGCAGGCGCATTATAAACCATCTGGGAAATTTTTTCACTTAACGACATTTTCGAAATTAAATCATCAACTCTTTCATTTACCGGAAGACTTGGATCCTTATAACGTGGTTGTTCCTGTGCGGATATTTCATTTATAAGCAGAAAAAAAATTAACAAAATGAACATGTAACATTTCTTCACTTTATTCTCTCCTCCAGTGCCAAATGTTTTGTATTACAAATTCAGATTTACGGCGTTCAAAAGTAATTATTTTCCCGGCTAAAGAAAATTGACTTTTAGCGGCCGTAAAAGTAATTTCTATCCGGATTACATTTAATTTTTATTTTAGAACTTTAAGAGTTCTTAAAAACATATTAATTCAACTACAATGTAAGGAGTTGCCATGAAAAAAACAGTTCTACTTATTTTAATCGGAAGCAGAAAGGAATCCGCAGTAAATGTTCAGAAAGTATTGACCGGCTGGGGCTGCATGATAAAAACAAGGCTTGGAATACACGACGGGGTATTGGACAATTGCTCTGACCAGGGACTTTTAATTTTAGAATTGGTTGGTGATCAATCGCAGAAAGATGAGTTAGTAAGAAAGATAAGTCTTATTAAGGGTGTTACATCTAAAGTAGTTGAGCTTGAAGTTGAATAAATAATTAATTGAGTCCCGGTTTATGCCGGGGCATTTTAAACTTTATTCCCCGGGCAATTCACACAAAGTCCAATAAAGATTTATTGCACGTACAACTTCAACAAACTGTAAATAATCAACCGGTTTAATCATATAACCTGAAACCTGCAAACTGTAACTTTCTATTTTATCCTGCTCTGCTTTGGAAGTAGTTAATATTATAACGGGAATCATTTTTAATTGTTGATCTTGTTTGATTATCTGCAGGAATTCAATTCCATTCATTTTGGGCATATTTAAATCAAGCAGAATAATGTGTGGCTTTTCATTCTGAGGATTCTGTAGAAATTCAAGCGCTTCTTCGCCATTTTCTGCAACGTATAATTTGTTGGTAATGTGAAGATCCTTAAAGGCTCGTTTTACAGTCATAACGTCTACCTGGTCATCTTCTACCAATAAAATCGGTTTGCGGATTTTCATTTTATTACTCCGTTTTAGGAATTGTAAAAATAATTGTTGTACCGTTATTAATCTCGGATTCTATATGAACCTCTCCGCCATAAAGCTCAACTATTTTCTTAACAATAGTTAGTCCTATTCCGGTACTTTCTTGAGAATCGCGTGAGGAAAGTGTTTGAAATATCTGGAATACCTTCTCGAAATATTTTTCTTCAATACCTGGACCATTATCGCTAACACTGAATTTCCATTGATCTGCCAGGCTATCGCAATTTATTTTAATTATACCTTCAGGTTTATCCATAAACTTTATGGAGTTACTTATAATATTCTGGAATACCTGTTTAAATTGGGTCAGGTCACCAATTATAGTTGGGAATTCTCCTTCTACATGTATCTTAATATTTGATGGAATTATCAAAGAACTAACAACTTCATTCACAAGAGATAAGATATTCACCTTTTCTCTCTTTTCACTTAAACGCCCCACTCGTGAATAATGTAAAATGCCATCTATCAGTGAATCCATCCGTTTAATTCTGCGCAATATTATATCGATAGTTTCTTTCCCCTCATCATCAAGTTTTTCATAGTAGTCTTCTTTTAACCAGTGTGCCAATTGGCTTACAGCTCGTAAGGGTGCTTTTAAATCGTGAGACACAATAAAAGCAAAATCCTTTAATTCTTTATTAGCAGATTCCAATTGCTTTGTCCGTTCAATTACCCGGTGCTCCAGTTCTTCATTTAATTTATGAAGGGCCTCTTCCGCTTTTTTTATTTCAGTTATATCTTCAGAAATGCCGAGAATAAATTTTGGATTTCCGCTGTCATCCAAAAGAGGAATTTTTTGAGTATGCAAAACTCTTGTACCAAAATTTTTAGTTAGTATTTTTTCTTCAGGAATATCCAACGGAATTTTACTTACTACAACATCTTTATCTTTGGCCGTAAAGAAGGCTGCAACATCTTCCGGGAAAATATCATAATCGGTTTTACCAAGCATTTCCTCTCTGTTAAAACCAAGCAGGTTTTCCCCCGCTTTGTTGAATCTGACAAACCTGCCTTCTGAGGTTTCTTTAACAAAAATCATATCCGGAATATTCTCGACAATTTTATTGAGAAAAGATTCGCTATTCCGCAATCCTTCAAGAGTAATCTTTAATTGATGGGCCATGAAGTTGAATGTCTGAGCAAGTTTGCCAATCTCGCCGCTAGAATGAATATCTGCAAATTGATCGAAGTTACCAGTAGTTATTATTTCTGCTGTTTTTGTTATTTGTTTCAAGGGTCTGGTTATAGTTAATGCAAAGCCTATGCTTGTAAGACTAATTAATAAGATTATTATAAAACCGGCAATAACCATAATTGTCATCATTTTATTTCTACCGTTTTCCAAAATGACATAATAGTACTGCAGTTCATCCTCATAAACACTTGTACCAATCACCCAATCCCATTGTGCAAAGTAAGTAAGTCTTGCAATTTTCCACCTTGGATGAGATTCGCCGGGATTTTGCCATCTGTAACGTACAGTTGCGAGTTCGCCGGCTTTTAGTGTAAGGGCTTTGTTAACAATCATTTTAATAATGTATTTACCATCAGAATCTTTGTTTTCCCAAATATTTTCTCCGTCTCTTATTCCATGGTGGGAGATAATATAATAACCGCGTTTTTCGCCGGTTCCGTTTATAACGTATACATAGCCGGTTTTTCCAACTCTTGTATTTAAAATTGAATTCCTTAACCTTGCTTCAACATTTTTCTGTTTAACTCCGCCATAAAGCATTCCTATTATATTTCCATATTCATCTTTTATCGGTTCATATGCTGTTAGATACCATTCATTAACTACATAAGCCCGGCCATGGTATGTTCTATTATTCATAATTGCTGCTACAACCGGATTCGGTAATCCATCGGGATTAGTTGCAGGAATATAAGTTCCTAATGCTCGTTTGTTATGTTCATTTTTAACTGTGGTTGCAATACGCAGCATATCTCCTTTTTTGTTAATACGCTGAAAGATTGTGGCCGTTTCTCCAACTAATTCAGTCACTTCATCAACTATTTTATTACCATAATCATTAGCAGTTATTGAGCCTACCGCCCTGCCATTAACTTGCATTTGGGGAATTTCTACCTGAAATGTTTCTTTTGTGTACTGATTTATCGCATTCCAGGTTACTTTATTGTTTGATAAACTCACTTTGCCTGCATTTTTAAAAATGCGTCTTGCTACCTGAAGGTTATAGTTTACCTGCTGCTGAACAGCTTCATTTTCAGTATAAACAAGATTATAAACCCCATTTGCTATGTTATCAATATTGTCATCAATTAATTCATTTACTTCCTTTTGTGAAAGTTTGTTGTAAACACCACTTTGCCAAACAGCAAGAACAACCAGTGCTACTGCTGTTAATAAAACACTACCTGCCCCAATTAAAGATATTTTTATGCTGAGATTCAGGTTTTTAATAAAATTAATCATATAAATAAGAATATCGATATTTCGCTTAATAATATTATCGCAAATCTATAAGAAACCTTTAAGGGAGCCGAAAAGATATTTAATATAGAATTACAACCGGATTTAGTTCAGAATATTCATTCAATGGAAGTATAAAAAAAAAGAATTGAAAAAGAATTTGCATAAGGGTAACGCTCTCGGCCAGGTCATAATTACCTCTTGTTAAAATGGTGTAAGTTGCAATTAATTATTACAACTAAAATTGCTAAACCGAAAGTAAGAGAAAAGAAATAAAAATACCATACTGTACGGCATTAAAAGTATATACCGGTATAGCTAAACTAATCTTTCACAAGGATTGCTCCGCTTTTGGCTTTTACCATAAAATGAAGTTGTTTTTCAGAATTGTATTCGGTTCCAGTCAAGACGTCAACATACTTGTCTTCTTCTAAAGGAAAAAGATTTACAGATTTTTCATTGTTGCTGTTGTTTAAAACCACTATAACTTTTTGTCCATTATAATTTCTTTCAAAAGCGTATACTTCATTTTTATCATCTGTCAAGATTGAGTTAAAATTTCCAAGTTGTAACGGCAGATATTTTTTTCTGATTTCTGTAAGCCTGCTGTAGTAAGCAAGTAACTCTTTATTCACTTCCACCTTGTCGGCTTTTTCTCTTTTACCCTGGTCTGCATTAAAAACTTCATCATCATATTTAATATCGTCCCAGATCATTGGTTTGCGGCAGCAGGGGTCATTCGCGCCCCACATTCCAACTTCATCGCCATAATAAATCATAGGTGCGCCAACATATGTCATTTGAAACAACGCCATCAGCTTCTGGATTTTTATCTCATCTTCGTTTGGTTTGCGGACGTTATATTTTGTATTCTCTGCTTTTGATTTCTGAAAATAATCCGGCCAATTCCTGTAAGATGCCAAATCCCTGTTAACAATATGAGAGAGTAATCTGTTTGTATCGTGGCTATCAAATAAATTTTGCTGTACATAAGAAACTCCGCCACCAAAAGCATCACGCAGTTCTTTTAATACTTTGTCAAACTCACTTGCTTTAAGCCTGTTCTGTTGATCTATAAAAAACTCCGAGCAGATAAATGCAAAATTGTAATTCATTACAGCATCAAATTCATCACCTTTCAAATATTCTTTTAAAACTTTCACGGAATCAATTACTTCGGCAGTAAGATATGCATCAGGGTTTATTGATTTAACAAACTTTCGCCAGTCTTTCCAGAATTCATGTTTAACGCAGAATGCAACATCCAATCTCCATCCGTCTATGCCGGCGGTTACATTTCCATCGGGAGCCATCCATCTTCTTGTAGAATTAAAAATATATTCTTTTGGTCCCTCAACAATTCCATTCTCATCTTCTCTTATTTCCGGGAGATCTTTTACGCCAAACCAGCCTTCATACTCAAACTTTGTATTCTTAACAGGATCATCCCAGGATTTTATTGTAAACCAATTTTTAAATTTTGAGTTCTGCTGATTTTTAATCACATTCTGAAAGGCAAAAGAGTTTGTACCCATGTGATTAAATACGCCGTCAAGAATAATTCTCATACCTCTTTTATGAACATCTTGCACAAGTTTAAGAAACAATTTATCTGCTTCAGTCCATTTCCATGTTGCCGGATCATCCGGAATTTCTGAAGAGATTAATTTTTTATCACCTTCGGGATCAGGACCAAAATTAGGATCGATATGATGATAAGTTGCTCCATCATACTTATGATGAGACGGGGCACAGAAAACAGGATTAAGGTAAAGTGTATTTACACCAAGCTGCTGAAGATAATCGAGCTTGTCAATTATTCCCTGTATGTCTCCACCATAACGACGCCGGGTTATGTTATACCAGATACTCTTTTTGTTTTCTTTTTCCCAGGGCTGCTGTTCATACCAGTCAGCTTTCCATGGGTGAATTTTCCAGGCAGAAGTCTGATCATACGGCCAGGCTCCTTTCTGATCTTCAAGTTCCGGATCATTTGATGTATCGCCATTTCTGAATCTATCCGGAAATATCTGGTACCAGATTGCACTTTTTGTCCACCGGGGAACAAATTCAATTTCATCGCTTGATAAATCTTTTTCCATACTTTTAACCTGCGCAAAAATTGGAATTACATTTAATATAATTATAAAAAGAAAAAGGAAACGAACAGGGTTAGACATAATCTTCTCTATCTTTTTCCTAAATATAATGAAGATGTTTTTACCGGCGAAAGTTATTTCTGAATAGACCTGAGAATGGCTGTACGGAGCTAATTAAAAAGAGGGAAAAGTTATTTTCCCTCTGATTGACGAAATTCTATCATTCCGCCTGAGACATTTTTTGCATTGAAACCCTGCCTGCTTAAAATCTGCTGGGCTGTACGGGAACGGTTTCCTGACCTGCAAATGACTGCAATATTTTTGTTTTTATACTTAGTCAGTTCGCCAACCCGTTGTTCAAGTTCCTGAACAGGAATATTTATAGCACCATCAATTTTACCCAACGGACCATTTAATTCCTGTGGGGTTCTGACATCTAAAATAACAAGCAAGCTGTCATTCTTCATTGCTTCTTTAAGTTGAGTTACCGTCATATCATTTTCTTTATTCTGTGCACAACTGTAAAGTGAAAGCAAGCTGAAAATTATTAATAGGTATTTCATTGTAATCTTTTGATTTTTCATTAATTTAATCCGCACATTCCTGACGCGCATCCGCCTGATGGCAAACCGCAAGTTCCGCCTGTACAGCTATCACCATATGACGCGCTTGAAGAATCATTTACAGATGCACTGAATGATGATAAAAGTTTTTTGGAGTTCTGCGAATGACATGACGGGCAAGTAACTTCCGAAAGGTTGGAAGTTGATTTGTGAAGCACTTCATATTTAGTATTACAATCTGTACACTTGTACTCAAAAACTGGCATAGCTTACCTCAAAATAAAATTTATTTCTTTTTAGATGATTACTGTTAAAAAAGGGTTCAGATTTTATTCCTTCAAACCCAAGTAATCAATAAGCCTGTTATGGGCTTCATCCGGAAGATTAACGTTGTACTTTTTATAAAAATCAATTGTTACTTCCACGTTCTTAAAATAGCTTTGGCAGGAAGGGCAGCTGTTTAAGTGTTCTTTAATTGCAATGCATCTGGGCGAATTAAGTTCTTCTCCGAGATTATCGCAAATATGATTCATCACTTCTTTACATGTTACATTATTTTCCATCTTGCATCACCTTATTAATTTCATTTCTTAAAAAAGCCCTCGCCCTGTGCAATCTTGATTTTACCGCCGGCACAGTCAGGTTAGTTATTTTACCTGTTTCTTCAGTTGAAAGCCCTTCCACATCCCTTAACAAAAACACAATTCTGTAATCCGCAGGAAGCTTTTGTATTGCATTGTCAAGCATTTCCTTCAATTCATTATTTTCAGTTACCTTTTCCGGTGAAACAGACCAGTCTGTTATGCTACTTTCATCAATAAGTGCTTCTTCGTCGTCAATTGAAGCAAACATATCTTTCTTAGCTGATCTTGCCATCATCAGGCAATGATTAGATACGATAGTGTAAAGCCAAGTTGATAGTTTCGATTTACTGTCAAACTGATCAATATGCTTAATCATGCTAAGAAAAGTTTCCTGCATAGTATGCTCTGCCTTATCCCGGTTTCTGCAAATCTTAAAAGCAAAATTAAAAACAGTCTGTTCATAATTTTTAACCAGGACAGCAAGAGCATGCCTATCGCCGGCTTTTACTTTCTCAATAAGTTCAGTTTCTTCCATTTGGTTTGATGTTATTTATTATTAAAAGATTCAATTAATTCTTTTCATCTAAGCTGGCCCACAAATACCAGCTTGCAATTGAACAATAAGGCTCCCATTTGTTTCTTCGCGCTATATCATAAACTTTTTTCTCAGTCGGCATTTTTCTTAGATTATAATTTAGTTTAATAGATTTTTTAATTCCAAGATCGCCGGTTGGCAAAACATTCAATCTTCCAAGCGTAAAAATAAGAAACATATGTACAGTCCACACGCCTATTCCCTTAACCCTGGTCAGTTCAGTAATAATTTCATCTTCATCTTTTTCGTCAAGATTAACCAGCGAAATTTCTTTATTAATCACTTTTGATGACAGGTCTTTCACATATTTCACTTTTGAATTCGATAAACCGCAGTTTCTCAACTGAATATTCTGCAGATTCAGAACTATTTCCGGTGTTGGATTTTTACCTGTTAAATCAAGAAATCTGCCGTAAATTGAATCGGCCGCCTTAATAGAAAGCTGCTGCTGAATGATTGATCCAAGCAAAGAAATAAAATAATCATTATGTGGATGCAAATTGCATTTGCGGTTCTTTTTTATTAATGTTGCTATGCGATTATCGTTCCTTGAAAGATGAAGTATTCCTTTTTCGATTTCTTTAATTATCATAATACTCATTCGTTTAATTGAAAATATAAGAAAAAATATGATTGCACAAACAATAAATGCCATCAAAGACAACAGGTTATTTACCGACGTCTTAAAAAAAGAAATTGATATTTCATTAAGCCCGGAAAATGTACTATTCAAATTAAAGGGCGATGTTATTTTTAAGGAAGGAGATCCCGGGGAAAACATCTTTCTTATAGTCAGCGGTGAAGTAAGGCTTGTAAAAGAAAAATTGTTGGGATTAAGTCAAAAGGTTGTACGTAAGAATAATGATTTCTTCGGAGAGGAAGATTTTCTTGAGGGGATGCCGAGAACATCAACCGCATTCGCACTTAAAGATTGCAAGTTTGTTGTCTTCGATAAAGCTGAAATGGATTATTTTACCAGCGATAATGGTGATGTGCTTGAAAGGCTTAGGAATTTTTATAGTGAAACCGCTGAAGAAGAATTTACCGGGGAGCAATTACAAGAAGAGACTCCCGTTGAAACAACAGAAAAATCCATTGAAGATTCTGTTCTAACTGAAGAAATTAAAAGTGATAAAATTGAAGAATATGAACCTTTAGTGAAAGAACAGGAACCTCAGGAGGTTGATGATAAGAATTCTAAATCAGAACTATTAGAATCAACCCCGAAGAAAAGGTTTGGACAAAACAAATTTTGCTTCGATCAGTTACATCTTATCAACAAAGCAGTACAGATTGTAAACAGTAATGTAAAGCTTGATGAAGTTTTAAAAGGAATATTGCTGGCCGCCCAAAACCTAACCCACGCGGAACGGGGCACTATTTACCTTGTAAACAAAGAAAAGGATGAAATCTGGTCCAAGGTAAAAGAAGGTGATGAAGTATCCGAGATAAGGTTAAAAATAGGAGAAGGACTTGCAGGTTGGGTTGCAAAGAATAAAGAAATTGTAAATATAACAGATGCCCCAAACGACGAACGCTTTAACAGTGACTATGATAAGCTAACAGGTTACCATACAAGAACAGTCCTCTGCTTTCCGATAAAAGATAAAGCAGAAGAAGTTATTGGCGTTCTTCAACTATTGAATTGCAAATATGGCGAGTTCACAAAGCTCGACGAAGAATTTCTTGAAATGCTTTCTGCTCATGCTGCATTAGCTCTTGAAAATGCTGACTTAGTTGAAAAACTACTTCAGGCAGAAAGAATTACTTCACTTGGTAAAATGGCTAACTTCTTAATCCAGGATATTAAGAAACCAATTCTTGTTTCCAAAAGATATACGGAACATCTTAAATCAAAAAACCTTTCACCTGAAGTAAACCAGGTAATAGAAATGATGCTTGAGCAATTAAATCATATAGTTGATTTAATACAATCGACATCAAGCTATTCAGAAGGAAGCGCAACGTTACATTCCGTATCCAGTAAACTTAATGAAGCACTTGAGGAAATTTTAACAAAGCTTGAATCAAATGTAAGGATCAGGAATTGCGAACTTGTAAAGCAATACGACAGGGATATAATGGTTAAACTTGATAAAAAAGAATTTACTATTGCCTGCATGAATATTTTAAGAAATGCCTGTGATGCTATGCCGGACGGTGGTAAGATCCTTGTATCTACTAAGGTTGAAGGAAGAGATGTGGAAATTTCTTTTAAAGATAATGGAATTGGAATTCCCGACAGCATTAAAGACAGAATATTTGAACCGTTCATGTCTCACGGAAAAAAAGACGGAACCGGTTTAGGATTATCAATAACAAAAAGTATTATTGAAAATCATGACGGCAGGATTACGGTTGAAAGTGATTTGGGAGAAGGCTCTACATTTATTATAACTCTACCTGCTGTATGAGTCGCACTAATAATTTATAAAATTCTCGCTGGTAAAATTCACTCCACGTTATGTGCCCAGATAGAAACACAATTAAAAACAATTATAACCTTATTACCATTCTTGGACCAACAGCAGTGGGTAAAACACGGCTTGCCGCACTAATTGCAAACAGGATTAATGCGGAGATAATTTCTGCTGATTCAAGGCAGGTTTACAAAGGAATGGACATCGGCACCGGCAAAGATTTGCAGGATTATTTTGTTAATAATCATGCGGTCAATTATCATCTGATTGACATTGCTGAACCAACGGAAGAATATAACCTATTCCGTTTTGTAAATGATTTTCAGAATGCATTCAATAAAATAAATTCTGTGAACAGGATTCCGATTCTTTGTGGAGGTACAGGTTTATATCTAAATGCTATAATAAGAAATTATTCATTAAAGGAATCACCTCCCGATAAGGAATTACAAAACCTTCTTCGTTCCTTGCCAACGGAGGAATTAAAAGAAAGACTGTTTAAGTTAAATCCGGCACTGCATAATACAACAGATTTGCTTGATAAGGAGAGACTAATCCGAGCGATAGAAATTGCAGGTACGTCGGATAAGTCCGTTACCCAACTCAATATAAACTCTCTTGTAATTGGAGTGAAGCTCGAACGCTCAATTATAAAGGAAAGAATAACCAACCGCTTAAAACTAAGATTTGAAAATGGAATGATTGATGAAGTTAAAAAGCTTGCTGAGTCAGGATTATCATTTGAAAAATTAAATTTCTTTGGACTGGAATACCGCTACATCGGTTTATACCTGCAGGGGCAGCTAAGCTACGATGAAATGTTTGAGAAGCTTAACTATGCAATTCATAATTTTGCAAAACGGCAAATGACATGGTTCAGAAAGATGGAGAAGGAAGGAGTAAATATTAACTGGATTGATGGGGCGGATTTAGAAAAAGCGCTTAGAATTATTCAAGAAAAGTTTTATCCCTTGGTTTAATTTTTATGACTGACAATTATTTACCTGCAAATGTAACCCGCTACTTAGAAAATTATGCTTCAGACAAATGGAGCATTGAATGGAAGCCTGATTCAGATATTGCCTGCTGCATTGTTGTTCCCGCTATAATGGAATTCGAGAACATTAAAAAACTTCTTCTTAATTTAATTGAAAATGAACACGAATATTTTGGAAACATTCTTTTTCTTTTCGTAATAAATAATGTAGCCACCGCTTCAGACGAAGTTAAGGAAGACAATAAGCAATCAATAACTTTATTACGCGGATTAATAAACAAAAATGCTACCGATAACTTTTCGCAGGAGGTAATTTCTGCAGGCATTAAGATTGGTCTTGTCGATGCTTCGTCTGCAGGTAAAGAAATGCCGGAGAAAGACGGCGGCGTTGGCTTTGCCAGAAAAACAGGAATGGACCTGTGCCTTAAAATTTTTAACTACAATTCTGATTTAACAAAACTTCTCATCTGCCTTGATGCCGATTGTACGGTTGACAAAAATTACCTTGCTGTAATCCACAAAAACCTGAAAGACAAAAATCTAAAAGCAGGATATATTAATTTCAGGCACAAGATAACCGGAACAGATGAAGATAAATTTGCTATTGTATGCTATGAAACTTTCCTTCGTTACTATGTACTTGGTTTGCAATATACGAATTCACCTTATGCTTTTCACACAATTGGTTCTACATTGGTTTGTTCATATGAAAGCTATGTAAAAATAGAGGGAATGAACAAGCGAAAAGCCGCAGAAGATTTTTATTTTATGGAAAAGCTTGCAAAAAGTTTTCCCATTAATAAAATTGATGGGACAGTTGTTTATCCATCCGGCAGGCCGTCATGGCGAGTTCCTTTCGGAACAGGACAACGCATAACAAGATTCCTTTCCGGAAATCAGAATGAGTACCTGCTTTATAACCCGGAATCATTTAAAGTATTAAAGTTTTGGTTGAAAGAATTCGGCAATAATGAAATTACAACACCGGATAAATATCTTGCTGCCGCAAAAGATATGAGTCGATACCTGTATGAATTTCTTAAAGAGCAAAGGTTTGAAGAAAGCTGGAAAAGAATTCTTTCCAACAGTAAAACAGAAGAACAAATTAATAAGCAAAAATTTTTCTGGTTTGATGGATTCAGAACTCTTAAGCTGATTCACTACTTACGGGATAACGGATTTCCGGAGTTGAATATGTTTCTTGCTCTGGACTTATTCTTACAGGAACTGAATTATCAAACCCCAAAGGCAGGCAACACAATTCCTTCTTTAGCTATCCAGGTTGAATACCTTGAAATCCTGAGAAAATTAGCTTAAACGCAAGTTACAAACCAAATGGTCCCACAATTTCCATCTTAGTTTTTCACGGCTATCTTCATTATATTTACATCCCAATTAATTAGGAAACAGATGGAATTACTTGAAAAACTGCGTGCAATTAAAGAAAAGTTCGACAGAATAAATGAACAATTATCTGATCCCGCGAATATGAATAATCAGGAGAAATTGATTTCTTTATCCAAGGAAAGAAGCGATCTTACAGAAATAGTAGAAGCTTATAATAAGTATGAAATGACTATCAGGAATATTGAAGGGAACCAGGAAATCATCAATAAAGAAAAGGATAGAGAATTAATTGATCTTGCAGAAACAGAGTTGACTGAGCTGAAAAAACAAAAAGAAACCTTTGAAGAAGAAATAAAAATCCTGCTTATACCAAAAGATCCTAACGATAACAAAGACGTTATTGTTGAAATAAGAGCCGGAACCGGTGGCGATGAAGCAGGTTTATTTGCGGCAGATTTATATAGAATGTACTCCCGGTTTGCAGAGGTTAAAGGATGGCGCAAGGAAGTAATTGATTTTAATGAATCTGGTCTGGGTGGCGTTAAAGAAGTTGTGTTCTCGTTAAACGGGAACGGCGTTTACGGTGATCTGAAATTTGAAAATGGCGTTCACCGTGTACAAAGAGTTCCTCTTACTGAAACACAGGGACGAGTTCATACATCGGCAGCCTCTGTAGTAGTAATGCCCGAAGCAGAAGATATTCAGGTTGATATTGATCCTAACGATCTTCGCATTGATGTTTTCCGGAGCGGCGGTGCAGGCGGACAAAATGTTAACAAAGTGGAAACTGCTATACGTATTACTCATATTCCAACCGGAATGGTAGTATCCTGCCAGGATGAAAGGAGCCAGTTGAAGAACAGGCAGAAAGCAATGAAGGTGCTTCGAGCAAGGCTTTATGATATGAAGCAGAAAGAAGTTACCGATGAAATAGCTGCCACAAGAAAATCTATTGTAAGAAGCGGAGACAGAAGCGATAAGATAAGAACATATAATTTTCCGCAGAACAGGGTAACAGATCACCGCATAAGTTTAACTTTATATAACTTATCCAACATTATTGAAGGCGACATAAACGAACTTATCGAAGCTCTCAAATTAGCAGACAGGGCAGAAAAACTTAAAGCCAGTGTTGAAATATAAAAGCCGGTACTATCCCCCCTTTAGTACCGGGGGTGAAATCTACTTCTGAAATTTCTCCAAAAAGCGAACGGAAAATAACAGAATAAAACCAATGAATGAGATCAGAACATCTGTTAAATCAACTGTTAAATCACTCTGGCTTTCAATTATGTAAGAGAATATTTTTAACAATACTAAAAGTGAAAAGAACAGTGTAAAACCGAGCAATCCACCCCATGCCGGTAACAGGAAATATTCTTTTAATATTCCGAATTGTTTTTTACCCCTACCTTTAAAATGATGGCTATCAATAGTCAAACTTGTTTTCATCTTCTCTCCCAAACCTCTTTTTAAAAAAAATAAAAAATCGACTACTATATTAATAGGGGGGAAAAACCACGATATCGGAAAATTATTTTAAAAAATATTATTTTTTTTAACTACTCATAAAATCATTCAACAAATTAAGATTAGGCGAATCTGACCGGGAAATAATGATTTTAATTATAGCGGTCAAAGGAATGGAAAGAAGGATACCAACTATTCCCCAGATATAACCCCAGAGAAGCAATGAAAGCAGTATAACAAGCGGGTTAAGACCCAGCTTGTTTCCGAAAATTTTCGGCTCTAAAAAATTTCCGATTATATTCTGAACTACAATAACAATTAGTGCAATAAGCAGTGCGTATGATACTGATTCAAATTGAACAAGAGCCATCAGAGCCGGTAATGCAACAGCAATTATAGAACCCACGACAGGTATGAAGTTTAACAAAAATGCAAAAGCTGCCCACACTAATAAAAAATCAACTCTGAATATCCACAAAATAATTCCAACACTTAGTCCATTTAAAACACTTGTAAGAAATTTGGTTATAACATAACGCTGAACCTGATCTGTAATTTCTTTAAAAGTATTCTTTAAAATGTTTTCGCTCTGCTGTAAAGAAGAAGAATTGTTGCTTTGTTTTTTCTTATAATACCTGTTAGAGATTGCGTTATAAATATTCTGCTGCCCAGTGACCACAAAAATGAAAAAGAATATTACGAAAAGAAGCGTCCCCAAAAAGGAAAATGTAGATGAAAACAGGTTCCCCGCAATTAAGCCCAGGTCAATGTCTTTTAACATTTTTGCAACCTGGAAATTAGTGAACTTGGGATCTTTTACTCCTAGCGATAATGCCGTAGAAGATACTATATTATTAAACTTTAATTCATATTGCGGAAGCTGTTCGGCAAACCTGCTGAAAGAATCAATAATGACCGAAGTTATTCCGCCAAATAGAAATATAATAATCAATAGATCAAGTATAACTAAAGCAGAAAGTGGTATTTTGTATTTACCAAGGAAAGCGTTTAAAGGAGAAAAAACAAAAAAGAGAAAATATGCTATCAGTAACGGGATGAAAATGCTTTGTAATTCCTTTAATACCATAAAGATTACAACAATACCAATAGCATCAATGAAAAAAGAAGTGCTACCGGTGAATTTTAATTTCCCTTCATTCATAGTATTTCTGATTTTGTTATGTGTAAACTAAAAAAAATAATTTATTAATCAAGCTGTTTTATAAAAAGAAAACTTCTGATCTTGGAGAAATTAAATTTCTAAATTAACTTTGCAGTAAACTATAGCGGGAAAATGAAAAAGGTTCTGTTTATAACATTCTACTGGCCCCCGTCAGGTAAGGCTTCACTTCATTGGCCAATGAAGATAATAAAGCATCTTCCCAAATTTGGCTGGCAACCTATTGTGTTAACCGTAAAAGAAGATACTTTTTCCGCAAAAGATGAAAGCCTGCTTAGTGAAGTCGATCCAAATCTCGAGGTTATTAAAACAGATTACTTCGATCCGTTTATTTACTACAGAAAATTTCTTGGCAAGAGCAAGTATGAACCATTAATAGCATCAGAAACAATTTCCACTTCAAATAAAAGCCTTAAGCATAAAATTACGGTCTGGATAAGGATGAATTTATTCGTACCCGATGCACGGGTTGGCTGGAACAGAATTGCAATCAAGGAAACGAAAAAATATCTAAAGAAAAATCCGGTTGATGCTATTGTTTCAGTTGGACCACCGCACAGCAGTCATCTAATCGGTAAAAAGCTGGGACGTTTATTTAATCTACCTCACTTCCCTGTTTTGATTGATCCCTGGATTGATATTTCATATTACCGCGACTTTAAAAGAAATCCGCTAACGCTTTCACTTGATAAATATTTTGAAAAATCAATAATGAAATCTGCGAGCAAAGTTATATTCGTGACCGAAAGTATGAAAAACGATTTTATTGTAAGGTATAATTGGTTGAGAAATAAATCAGATGTTCTTTACTGGGGATATAACGAAGAGGATTTTGAAGGCTTACAACCGAAGCTTAAAAACGATTATGAAATACTACTGCATGCCGGTAATATTTTTGATTATCAGAACCCGATAAATTTCTGGAGTACTATAAAAAAAGAAATTGATAAAGGCAGAAAGCTGAGAATAAAATTTATTGGAACAGTATCGCCGGGAATTAAGAATTCTATTGAACAGAATGGTTTAACTTCATATACAGAATACAGCGGATTTCTTCCATATAAAAATGTTTTAGTTGAAATGCTTAGTGCTGATTACCTGCTTGTTTGCGCTACGGAAAAGAGACACGTCCCGGGTAAGTTGTTTGAATACCTGCGTACAGGCAAACCAATAATTGCCTTTGGTGATGATAATGAAGAGGTAAAGAACATTATCGGAGAAGCAAATGCGGGATATCTATATTCATATAAAAACAATGCTGACGATTTTTTCGAGAAAGCTAAGCAATTAATATCCAACACAAATGTAATTAAAAAATACGATCGATTGACTGTTGCAGAAAAAATGAGTAACATTCTTTTGAAATAATAATTTCTGGGTTATAATTTCGCTCTTCTAAAAATAGGTTTATTGGGAGGATAAAATGAAAAGATTCATTCTTAATTTTGTTCTAATCTTATTCACAGTATTATTGGTGAATAGTTGCTCCGCCGATGAAGTTGCTGTAAACGAAAATACTTCTTCTGCTGGAAGCGCACTTTTAAAAATCGATAACAATAATATTCCCGAAAATGTTGTTAAGATTATTTCATATCTTTCACGTGAAGGACATACTACTATTACCAAAATAATTGAGCTTAATTCTAATTCCATAGTTGAAATAAAGTTTAACGATGTTGAGGTTGGAATATGGCATTTGAAGATTGATGCATTAGATAATAATCAAAAAATAATTTATACCGGAGAAACAGACATAACTTTTATTGAAGATATGATGGTTGATATAACATTAACTATGGTTCCGGTTTCTTCCGGGACGGGAAGCGCAAATGTTACATTAAACTGGGGTTCGGTGAGTAATGTATGGACAGATTATAAAATGAATCCCATTCTAACTTCAGATCTAAGCCCAACATTTCCATATGGTGGAGTCTCTCAATGTCATATTTTAAAAGATGGATACACTTTTAAAATGTGGTTTAATAACAGTTATTCTAACGGTCACGGGGATGTCGGGTATGTTGAATCTACTGACGGCATCGAATGGCACAAAGTAGTTAATTACTCAGTACTCTCACCAGGCTCAATAGGACGCTGGGATGATTATGCCGCTGTTCCCGGATCAGTTATTAAAGAAAATGATTATTACAAAATGTATTATAATGCCTGGAGAGATCCATCCGGCCCACTTCAGGTAGGATATGCTGTTTCCTATGATGGAAAGTCCTGGGAGAAAATATCTCAGCCAGTACTTAAAAATATTTCTAATGAGTTTATTATAGTCGCGACCGATATTGTAAGGGTTAACAATAAGTATTATTTATTTTATTGTTATAAAGAAAACAACTTTAGCAATTTTAAAATTAATGTTGCTATATCAACTGATGGGGTGACTTGGACCAGGAACCAAACTTCTACCATCATTACACCTACAGAAAACTGGGAAGGACAAGGATTAAATCATCCGACTGTAATTTATGAGAATAATACATTTAAAATGATTTATTCAAATGATGCAAGAACAAGTTTCGGCCTAGCAACATCTACAGATGGTATAAACTGGCAAAAGAGCAATAAAAATCCAATTTTTACTTTTGATAAAAGCTCGATGCAAAATTGTACAAATATTAACTACCCCTTTTTAAGGAAATTCAATAACAAATATTACTTGTATTATTCCAGCACAATTAATGGGAAATTGGTCATAGCTTTAGCAACCTGTAATACTCTATGAGGCCTTTATGATAAAAACTATTTCCAATATCCTGACATTCCTGGCTATAATAATATTTGGAAGTTGTTCAAATGAAGGAGTAATTGTTCCAGAAAACATTTCTACTTCAAAAGGCAGCACATTGCTAAAAATTGATGTTGACAATATCCCGAGAACGTCGTTGAAATTATAGCCTACCTATCCCGTGAAGGATATTCTACAATTACAAGAACCATAAATCTTCAATCCGATTTCTCTAATGAAATTAAATTTGAAAATATTGATGTGGGAGTATGGCATCTTAAAATTGACGCGTTGGATATCAACCAGAAAACAGTTTACATCGGTGAATCAGACATTGCAATTATTGAAAATATAACAATAGACATTGCTATTACAATGTTTCCAACATCTGCAGGAACAGGTAGTATTAATATTTCACTTAACTGGACAACTACTTGCAATACCTGGTTGGATTATCAGTTAAATCCAATCTTTACACCAGACAATAGTTTTACGCAACCCAATCATGTACAGGAACCCAAAGTAATCTTTGATAATGGAAAGTTTAAAATGTGGTATATGAATATCTATAATGCTGGCAAAGCGGATATAAGTTATGCGGAATCTAAGGATGGTATTCATTGGTTGACTGTCGTGACTGAAGCTGTACTTACCCCAAGTGAAGCAGGTAAATGGGATGATTATACTGTTTCACCCGGTCCGGTTATAAAAGAGGATGGACAATACAAAATGTATTACAATGGATGGCATGATCAGTCTGAAATGGAACATATTGGGTTGGCTGTATCAGCTGATGGAATTCATTGGGAAAAACAAAATTCTCCTGTACTGCAAGCTAATTCCATCGAGTACAGACTTACAGCGACTTCAATTGTAAAGAAAGATGGAGTTTATTTTTTGTTCTACTCCTATAAACCACAGTACTCAATTGAATTCAGAATTTGTCTGGCAACATCATCAGATGGATTAAATTTCACAAGGTATCAGGGAAATCCTATTCTCGTTCCAACTAAATCCTGGGAAGGATATGGACTTTTATATGCAACTGTAATTTATGAAGATGGCTTGTTCAAAATGATTTACAATAATGAAGAAAGGTCTGCTTTTGGTTTAGCTACCTCTACTGATGGATACAGTTGGACTAAGAAAATTTCTAATCCCGTTTTTAAAGTAGAAAATACAACAATCAACTGGTGCAGTAACATTACTTATTGTAATCTCATCCACAGTGGGAATAAATACTTTCTTTACTACGGTGGTTTAAATAATGGAATAAATAAAATCGGAGTGGCGTTAAATAATATTCTTTAAAAATTAATTTGGCTCGAAAGCAATTTATTATATATGCTCTGGTAGCGAGCCGCAACAATAAATGGCTGATAATTTCCAAGTACTTTTTCCCTTGCCTGGGCAGAAAGCTTTTTCTGGTTTTGTTCATCATTTAGTAACAACTTTATACCTTCAGCAAAATCATCAGTTGAAAATGGTTCGGCAAGGTAGCCATTTAAATTATGTTCAATCATGTCAGGCATTCCGCCAATATTAAAAGTTACAACAGGAATTCCACACGCAAGTGATTCCATAACCGTGTTGGGTAAATTATCTTCAAGAGAAGGAGCCACAAAAACATCGGCTGCATTATAGCATTCAACAAGATGCTGAGTGTCAGTAATTCTTCCAAATGAGTTTACTTTTGCAGGAAGTGTTTTTGTTTCATCTCCCGACGCCGTACCATAAATTAAAAGTTCAGTATCAGCTTTCAGGTTCTCTTGTCTTGTGAACAATATATTTAATGCTTCAACCAGTTTCTTAAAACCCTTTCTTTCTTCATTAACGTTTAGTGTACCGAACAGGATGTACTTTTTATTTTCCGACAATCCAAGTTTTTTTCTTACAGCTTTTTTATCAAGCGGTTTGTAAACATCAACATCAATTGGATTTGGAATTGCAGCAGCATTATAATCTTTTAATAAGCTGCTCGCTTTAGCTGTCTTTGCAAGCCAGTTACTACAGGTTATAAAGTGAGGCTTCAATTCATTATACACTTCACTTTTCTTTTGCTGCAAACGAGTAGAAAAATCTTTTGAAGAAGGATTTTTCAAATAAGGACAATTACAGCAAACATCCTCATATTTTTTACATCCTGAACTGTAATGGCATCCGCCTGTAAAAGCCCACATATCATGCAACGTCCACACAACCGGTTTCCCAAGCTTCGCCAATTGTTGTAAAGATTTTAGTGAAAGATATCCTTCATTAATCCAGTGGAGATGAAAAATATCTGCTTCTTTAATGATTGGATTATCAGAAATGTCTTTACCGATTGATGCGAATGAAAATCTTCCCCTCTCTTCTTTAGAAAATAACTTCATCTGAATGATATCAAGAAGCATTCTGCTGTTTGTTAACTGGGTTTGTACGAATGAAGAATTGTATGAACTTACTTTATCATCATTACTGAATTTTCTTTGAACGAGCATGCGTGAATCAATTCCCGAAGAAAGCAATGCTTTATGAAGCGAATAAGCCGCCTTCGGTGCTCCGCCTCTTGTATCTGCATTTATAATGTGAACTACTTTCATCTTATCGATACGCAAAGATGTTTAGTTGTAAATCCATATGAGGAAAATTTTTATTTATCCTGTTGATGAAAGGATATTTTCTATCCTGCTCGGGTTTAATAAAATATCTGAAGCCGGCGTCTGTTATTATCTTTAACAATTCATCAAGTGTTTGCCGGTTTTCTACATACGAATGATATTCCACAAAGAGATGCTGTACATTTCCAAGATTGTTCCTGCAATCACGGATGACTTCAGTTTCTGCTCCTTCGATATCCAGTTTAAGCAAATCAATTCTTTCTTCTTTCTCAATGTAATCTTTTAATCTAATTGAATTGACCCTGGACTTCTTTCCATCTGCAAACATCGAAGAACCATCCGCTCCTTCAGAAGAAAAGTCAACGCCTTTATCATCATTCCATACTGCTGCCGTTATTACTTGCACATCAGTTATCCGGTTATCCTTTAAATTATTTTTTAGAATTTCTGCAATTGCAGGTTCGGCTTCAAACGCTTTAATCTTAGATGAAGGGAATAATTTCTTAAAGTAGATACAGCTTAATCCAATATTGGCGCCGCAATCATAAATAATTGGTGATGAAGAATGTGAATTAAATTTATAGTTTTCATCAGCAAAAATTTCTTTAAACTGCCAGACAAATGAAAGGCAATCCGGTACCGTAATTTTATAATCAAGAAATTTTATTTTACGACTTTCGTAACGCTTTTTATCTCCATAAAGAAAAACAAGCCGCATAAATTCACGCTGGTTTTTATTTTTAAAGAAGTAATAACTTCCTTTAAATAATATTTTAAAGAAGAGTTTCATAAAGCCTTGTAAACAATTTTATGATTTTCATTCATTACATAGTTGAAAGCATTAACATAACCGTTAATAACCGTATGTATATTTACTTCATTCTTAATTATTTGCCCGGAGTTAAATCCCAGTTGCTTTATTATCTCAGGATTGTCTAAAAGGTAATCCAATTTTTGAATCAAGTCCTCCAGGTTAGATTCCTTAAAATATTTTCCATTGTAATTTTCTCTAACCAATTTCTTTTCAGTGCCATCACAAACCGAACAGACTACAGGTTTATTAAAGCACATCGCCTCGTTAATTGATAAGCCGCCCATCCCCGCAAGTACATACACGCTTGAAGCCACAAAATATTTTCCAAGAAGAACAGGATCATAAACTCCACCAACAAATAATACTCTATCGTCAAGTTCAAGGTTCTTAGTCTGAATTTTCAAATCCTCCAGTTGTGGGCCATTACCAATTACGACTAATTCTATATCAGGATATTTACTTTTAAGATGTGCAACTGCTTCAATAAGCAAATCGACTTTTTTCCATTTTACAAGTCTGCCAACGTGTATTAATCTATATTTATTTTCTGGTAGAATCAGTTCCTCTGATTTAGCTTCTTTAAAAGCTTTTAAAAGAATATCTGTATCCGGTGAATTATAAGTTATAAATATTTTTTTTCTATTTACACCATAGCTTCCAAGAATTTCAAAAGCATCCTCAAGATAATTGACATGGGCTTTACACAAATTGTAATAAAGCAATCTTGTTAAAGATAGTGCGCCTACTTTAGCAAAGTTAACAAATTTATTTTTTGACGCCGTAAAATCCAGATCTTCTGTAACAACACCTTTACTGTTATAAAACTTATATGCCTCTTTCAGTTTCGGAACGCCAAAAGGAATTTCCTTTTGAATCAATTTTATTTTGCCTGATTCAGCCATAAAGAGCAGACTTGGGTAAAATAAGAATCCAAGAACATACGGCCAGATAGTTACAACTATATCGGGTTGTAATTCATCAAGTGTTTGTTTGAAATTCTTAAAGAAAGGTTTGCCGTAGAATGTTTTATATTCTTCAAGCTCAATTACTGTAAATTCAATTCCCTCTCTTTTCTGGTGAACGCCAAAACCAATTGTTTCTCCTTTTATTTTTGGAATTACCACAATCACTTCGAGGTCTTCAATTTGATTAAGCCTGTTCAGCACGTTGTTGTAATAATGCGGTAATCCGCCAAATGTAAAAAGGACTTTCATCTGTTGTCTTTAGATTCCCAAACAATTATTAGTTTTATAAAAAACGGATGTAACATTGTTATGTGGTGTCACTGGAGATAATCCAATAAAATCAATTTTCTTAAAGCCGTTTTCAAATAAAATATCAATTCCTTCCTTATACTGTGGACGATCGGAATTATCAAAAATTAATACTCCATCATCACTAAGTGCAGAGATACTATTTCTAATACAATTAACCCTGTCTCTTCCGTCTACTATTATTAAATTATATTTGTCGCCGGAAATCAATGCTTCTTTTGAATAATCACCGCCATCAACAAGTTCACAATAAACGACCTTAGAATTAATTGGAAGCTTAGTAGAGATATATTCAAACCAATTTTTATCATGCTCAACTGATTTAATTGTGCCAACTCGCTTTGCATACCACAATGTTGAATTACCACATCCAAATTCAAAAACATTAGAGGTTTTCTTTAGTCTTGGTTCAATAAACTTTATATATGGATACGTGCACCAGGGAATCGGATTACCTGCTTTATCAATAGCGGTTTTTGAATTATAACTTTTATACCAGCCGTCTTCAAGCAATCCACCGTTTATCATAAGCTGCACTGCACCACCAAGATTTATCTTTCTCAATATCAACCAGATAAAGTCTTTTATTTTTCTTGATATAGATTTTTTATTATCTGTCATTTTTTATTTGGTCTTTTAATTTCTAGCTTAAGATTATTTTTCCAGTCACCTGGATTTTTCCATTTTTTGTAAAAGCCCTTAATACTTTGCAATTCAATCACATCATAAAATCCAAACACGAACAAAATCAGTGGGAAAGAAATTGAGATGACTAGTTTAATCATATACCTGATAATCAAAGAAGTATCATCTAAAGGAAGCGAGACTATATAAAGCAAAATTCCAAGCGAAAGAAGCACGATTAGTTTAACGTTCTCAAAATCAATTTTATAAAATTTATTTGAGAAGTAATTAGTAATGAAATGTAATAAGACGAATGATATCAGCGTGCTGTAGGCTGCAGCCATCATTCCGAATATAGGGATCAGCCAGAAGTTTAATCCTATATTTAATAAACTAGCCAACGTAGTAGTGATTGCAACCTGCTTGGTGTTTCTTGTTAAAAACATTCCAAGCGATGCAACCCAGCGCATTCCAAAAAACACGTATGATAGAACAACAACCGGTACTACTTTATATGCATCCCAGTATGTTGGATTTAATGCAAACAGTTTTATTATTTCTCTTGAAAAAACTGATAAAGCTAATCCCGCCCAAACCAAGACAAAAGTAAGGTAAGTCATTAGTTTTGAATAAAATCTTTTGTCTCCTTCCGTACCGTAGACTTTATACGCGATGGGCATTAAAGCTAAGCCGAATGGCATAATGATAAACATATTAATTACACCGGCAACGCGGTAGCCTAAATCATATAAACCTACCGTTGCATAATTTGTGTATAATTTAAGAATATACCTGTCGCTTACATTAAGAAGCATCATTGCAAGCGAACCAAATATCAAAGGAACACCGAACTTAATGGATAACGTTATAAACTTCTTCTCAAACCGGATACTCATTAGCTTAAACATTGAAGGAAGAAGCAAAATTGTATTTACTCCTTCGGCAATGATATATGAATAAAGAACGCCGACAACACCTGTCTTTACAAATGCAACAAAGTAAACCGCAAGAATGATAGTAAGGAATAATTTGATGAGACTAATTACAGAATAAAAGACTGATCTTTCGTCTGCACGGATTTTATTCAGGAATAATGAATTAACTACTCTCAGAACAATAATGTAAATACTTAATCTCAGGTAATAATAAAACTCATCTGCCCGCTTAAAATATTTATAAACGAAAGGAACAAGTGCTTCTCCAAGAATGATAAATATCGCTCCGACAAAAACAGAAAAGATAAAGATTGTAAAGAACATAGTTTTCTTTTTGTCTTTATACTCATCTGAATTATTCAGCATAACAAGAGCCTGCCCCTGACCAAGATTCAGAAACTCGACGGCAATCAGCAGAGTAGCATCAATAATACCAAGTACTCCAAAGTCAGAAATGGTTAGGTAGCTTGAGTACAAAGGCAGCAGCACCACTCCCATTGCTTTTGCTGCAACGGAACTTATGCTGTAAACAAGTGAATGTTTAGCAAAATATTTTAGGTTATCTAACACCAGTAACTTATTAATTTCTATTTACGATTCATAATTTCAGTTTTCTACTCTGCTTTTTTCTTTCTCGTTTCCATAAAAATTCCAAGCGCCAATCCTATAACAACAAGTGCGCTAAATGTTAACGCAATATATTTGCTTATAAAGAAGCTTTTGGGTGCATAAATGAATTCAACTTTATGCTCCCCCTTAGGAACTATTACACCTCTGAAACCATGATTAACTCTGTAAATCTCTGTTTCTTTTCCATCAACATATGCTTTCCATCCATTAGGGAAATAAGTATCACCAAGAAACATAAAATTATTTCCGCTTGCAAGAGCCTGAATTGTAACATGCTCATCTTTATAATCAATTGATTTAACCGAAGCAGTACTGTCCGGAGCATCAACCTTAATATTTCCGTCTTCAATATATGCTACATCTTTAGGATCAAACTGGTTTTCTTTAATTGCATTCAGTACTTCCAGCATCGGTTTGGTTTCTATCCTGTTCACAAAGTAAGCGCGTGGCAGTACATAATCATTCTTGTACACCACGTTTCCCCTTGTGCTGTCTACAAAACTTAAACCCGGATTTGCATATGCCCTGTCGAAAATAACATATTTAACATTTAGCATTCTCAACAGAGTTTTGTTAAAAGGAACATTACCCAGTACATCAAGAATATCCTGATAAGCGCGCGGTTTAACGCCGGAGTAACCGTAAATATCCTGCATTAAAAAATAAGCATGATAATTAGAGTTCTGACCGAGTGAGCCGATAGAGCCATCCTGCTTAAGATTAACAATACGGAAAGGTTCTTTGTCATTCTGCTTTTTAATAATTGAAACATAAGAGGGTTCGTTAAAAATCTTTTTAATATCGGAATACTCAATATATTCAGCGCCACGACTATCTATTCTCCAGAGATCAATCAGGGTAAGAACAATAACACCCAGCACAAATACATTTTTGCTCAAACTTGATTTAATTGCCCCGACTGCCAGCCAGAAAGTAATTGCAGACAAAGCAAAGGCAAACATCACATCACTTATAAACATTCCGGAAGCATGTTCTGATAATGCGCGAAGGTAATCTGCATTTTTACCGGAATCAATCATTCTTGCCGTAAACCAGTCTTTAATAACTCCGTTTAACACCAATGAAATTACGAACAATGCCGAAAAAACATATGCGGCATATTTAATTATATTTTCTGCGCGCAAATCTTTTTCCGTTTTTAGTGAAATAATTTTCTGAAGACCAAAAGCAGCAAGCATTGGAATACTAAGCTGTACCAGGACTAAAATCATTGAAGGTACGCGGAATTTATCGAAGTATGGGAAATAGTAGAACATTAAATCAAACACCGGTGAAAATGTTCTGCCGAAAGAAATTAGCAAGGCAAGAACAGTTACTATTGTAAGGTATCTTACAAACCGGTTTTTCCAACAGGTTATCATTCCAAACAAGGCAAGGAAGAAAACTATTACTCCCATATACATCGCAACATCAACAAACATCATCTGGCCGAAATATGTGTTAACCTTATAGTCCTGATTATTTGTTAAAGGACCTTTATATGTTGAATTTCCAAATCCGTAATATGATGGAATAATAAAAGTCATTACCTCACCCGGAGAAAACGACCAGTTGGTTGCATACTCATAAAAATCTGATTCTGTTTTTTTAGAATCAGGGCTTTGCAATTCAACAAGACTTTTTGTTCCTCTTGTTGAATATGGAGTATAATTCCAGATCTGTGTAAAGTTATCTGCCTGTATAAGCAATGCAATTGCAGCAGCTGCAATAAATATTCCTGCAGATTTTACCAATTGAATAGTAAGTGTTCTTTCTTTCTTAACAAGTGAACTTATAAAGAAATAAAGGAAATAAATTCCAACTGAAAGTAAAGTATAAAATATAATCTGAACGTGCCAGCCCTGAACAAATATCTGCAAAGCAACAATTAATATTGCCACATCCAAAAGTTTAATCTTCGTTTGAAACCGTAGTAGGATAAGAAATATTAAAGGATACATGCATAGCGCAGTAAGCTTTGTAACATGCCCGATGAACAGAAAAACTATTAAGCCGGTAGAAAAAGTTGTTGCACTTGCCGCAAACAAACTTATCAGGTTATCCTTAACAAGATGCTTAACAAAAAAGAAACTTGTTATTGCAAGCAGCAGCAGGTAAAATGTCCACATCGTATATTCGTTTTCAAAAAAGCCGGTTAATGCAGAACGCAAAGTTGTAACACCAACATAAATAAGGTTAAACCATTTATAGCCTACAGAAATTGCATGTGCCGGCATTCCGCCGAATATATATGGATTCCAAAGTGTATATCCGTCACGTTCCTGGTGAACATAATTAACCATGCTTTTACTCGTCACAATATCGGCAGAGTAAAATGTTTTACCGCCAAAATAAAGTGGAGAGAAGAAAATCATTAACAGCAGCAGCAAAACTACAAGAGCTGCTGGCGCCTGGTATTTTGAAGGAATGATTTTGTCGATATCAAAATCACTTAAAAATGATTTCTGCTGTGGTCTTAAATTCCTTACTTGTTTTTTCTCTTTAGACATTTTTTCTCCGGAACGATAAAATTAATTTATTTCAAATCTCTTCTATAAAGAAGAAAATTATATTTTCTTTGCGATAAAATTTATACCCGAACCAATTTTATTCTCACTCTTGTAATCAACCATCATCAACATAAATGTGAATGGAAAAGTAATGAGATAATAAACCGGTAGTACCAACAATAATAGTCTGGATACATTAAGCATCTTCATCGGGTATTTAATTCCAAGCCGCCAGCTTTTATCTCCCCAGAATCCATACGTATACTTCGACTGATAAACCGAAAAACCTATCGGCTCTAGTTTACTTTTCAAATCTTCATATGAATAGCCGTCTCTTGCATGCTCACCAATAAAACTTTCATCGTGCTCATCGTGTACATCGCTGCCACCATAAACTGACGGCGAGTTGATTAATAAGAATCCGCCCGGTTTAAGCGCTTTATAAAAATTGTTAAACACTTTAACATCTTCTTCAATATGTTCCATTACATCAATGCAGGTTATCAGATCAAATTTTTGCGAATGATCGATCAGTGTTAAATCTTCAACAGCAAATGCAACATTCTTTTTATTTCGCGTAGCAAAGAATAATTCACAATCTTTAATCCAATCCTCTTTAACATCAACTGCCAAAATTTTGTTCGGGTTTAATTTTTCTGACATGAAATAGGTATACTGCCCGTAACCTGTCCCTGCATCATAAATTGAAATTTCCTTATTGCCAAATTCCTTCCTCAGCTTTCTTAATTCTCTTCTAACAAACCAGGAACGCAGAAACATCAAATCAAGAATTTTATAAAAAAGAATTCGCAGGATTGGAAACCTGCGGATTACGTTTGCAAAAATATTTTTTACTGGATCATAAAGCATTTATTTTAACGCTGCCACTTCTATTATTGACTGATTGATAGCATCATAAACCATTTCCGGAGAAATCATATCCATGCAACTTGGATTAAAATCGCATTTCTGCTTATAGCAAACAAGGCAATCCATTTGTGGAATTATCTTGTGCACAAGCTCGTAATCTTCAATTTCATTAAATGAAGTTGGACCAAACAGACAGACAATTCTTTTCTTTAGCGCAGTAGCTGCATGCAAAGCCATTGTATCGCCTGTAACAAGAATATCCGTCATATCAAGCAGAGACAAAAAATCCCTTGTAGAATTCCGGGTACCTGTATCAATTAAATCAGGATAATGATGCAGCAGAGTTTTGTTTCTTTCTTCCTCCTCAGGTCCGCCATATAAAAGAATACCTATTTCAGGATTCTGTTTCATCATTTTAATAAGATCTATATAACCATCCAGCCGCCACTTTTTATATTGCCACCGGCTACTGGCGCCGGTATTCAAACCAACCAAAAATCTGTACCGACCAAGATTTTTCTCGCTGAAAAATTTATTCTTGAATTTAATCTCATCAAGGCTAAGGTAAAGTTGAATAGGACTTTTCCTGTACTCAAGTCCTGCAATCTCATGAATTATCTGCTGGTATGTTTTTGTGTTTCTCTTTTTATACTGATCAAACGCACCCATCTCAAGCCATTCGTCTGCTTCCGGATTAAAGGAATAAATTTTACCGAATGAATTCATTCCAAATCCTTTTTTCTCTTTTGCCATTATAATGGAAGCAAGCGGAGCGCTTACGGGCGAAGCGTCAGGATGAATAAGTAAATCAAAATCTTCTACCATTAAACGATGAAGTGTTTCCGGATTTTCAAATATCAGCAGGTTATCTACAAGCTCGTTGTGAAAGAAAAAATCTCTTGAATTGTTTTTTGTAACCCAGGTAATATGACAATTTGGAAACTGATGCTTTAATGACGGCAGCAAAGAAGTTGTTCTTAAAACATCCCCCGGCGCATCTAGTTTGATTATAATTATTTTAAATCCAACCGGTGAATACTCACCGCAGTCATCGCACATTGTACCAGACTGTTTATTAAACCGGCATGGCCTGTCGCCCGGGAAATATCTGCAATCTGTTTTAAGAATCATTTTACTGTTTCCGAAATTATTTGTTCAAATATTCCGCTAATCTTATTAAATGAATTCTGCTGAGATGTTTTGGCTACATTATCTTTAAAATTTATTGTAAGAGCTAAGTTATAATATTTTCTTACTGCATCTGCAATTTTAACCGGCAGAGATTCATCAACTACAACACCTGTTTTTCCATCTTCAACAGATTCCGTTAATCCACCAACTTTAGTAACAATAACAGGCTTGTTAAATCCGTATGCAATATTAAGTATCCCGCTTTGTGTAGCGCTTCTGTAAGGAAGAACAACCACATCACTTATGTTAAAGTATTTCCCAACTTCTTCGTTCGGAACATACTCATTAATAATCTGAATATTACTATTAAGTCCTAATCTGTTTATCTGATCTTTATAAATTTTCGGATCATCATAAAATTCACCAACGATAAGTAATTTATATTTTTTCTCTTCATCAACCAACATTTTCATCGCTTCAATAAGAATACCCAGCCCTTTATATCTCCTTACATATCCAAAGAATAAAAGAATTTTATCTTCTTCCTTAAATCCAAGATTAGTCTTAAGCGAATTATTCTGCTCATTATTTTCCGTTTTGTACCAGTCATAAACCGGCAGTTCGGACCTGTAAATCTTTTGCTTGTAATTATAACTATTTAAGCTTTTAACCACATCATCTGAAAGAGCCAGGAAAGAATATGCGTTGCACAATCCAATTTTTGTAAGCAACTTATCAGGTAAATTTCCTTCGTGCGAGATTACATTTTCCGTTATGAAAAGAATCTTTCTTTTATACTTCGCTTTAATTAAAGTTGAAATTGTAAAATGGCAGAATGAGAAGAACGGGTGCCACCAATCGAACACAACAAGATCAGCATCTTCTTTCTTAACTTTACGCGCAACACTTACCCAGTTAAAAGGGGAAATTGAATTCACAATCCTTTCACTCGGAATACTTTTAACTAATTTTATACTTTCATCATACTGGGTTTTACCGGGAAAAAGAAACGAAGGATAAAGAAGTTTATAATTAAAGATTTTCACCTCGAAATCATTCCTGAGAGCCTCAAAAAGACTTGAAACGAACAGCGAATTTCCACCCCTGTAAGGATAAGCCGGACCAATAATTATAATCTTTCTTTTAATTTTTGTAACTCTTTTAGTTGATAATAACGCCGTAAATATAGGAAAATCCAGCCAAAGATTTAACGTAATTTAGAATGGTGAGTGAATGTTAAAATGTGGTAATCAAAAAAATAAGCAGAATTATTATTATAACTCTGCTTATAAAATTCTACGTAAAAAATCCCGCTTAGTTTCTGTCTTTTATATCATATATTTTATCATCGTGTGCATTATGCACCATCAATTCTCCAAGCAAACCTACTGAGAAGAACTGAACGCCGACAATAATTAATAAAATACCAAATAGCAGCAAGGGACGATTGCTTAATGATTTTCCGGACAGCCATTCATACGAAAGATATCCGTTCACAATAAAACCAACAAGGAATGCAAGGGCACCAAGAAAACCAAAAAGGTGCATTGGTCTTTGTACATAACGGGTTACAAACATTACGGTAAGCAAATCTATAAAGCCTTTAAAGAAACGTGATATGCCGAACTTTGTTTTTCCGTATCTGCGCGGATGATGCCTGACTACAATTTCAGAAATTCTGTATCCCTGCCAGCCTGCTAATACAGGCATGTATCTGTGCAATTCGCCATAGACACTTATATTCTTTACAACTTCACGGCGGTAAGCTTTTAATCCGCAATTAAAATCATGAATCTTTATTCCGCTCATCACCTTAGTAACAAAGTTAAAAAACTTAGATGACTGACGTTTAATAAACGGGTCAAATCTTTTCTTTTTCCAACCGGAAACAAGATCATAACCTTCTTCAAGTTTCATAATCAGGTTAGGAATTTCGTTCGGGTCATCCTGCAAGTCGGCATCCATAGTAATTACGGCATCACCTGAAATATTTTTAAAGCCCATCTGAAGCGCAGCAGATTTGCCATAATTTTTTCTGAAGCTGATATACCGGAATTTCTGATCCTGTTTTACAATTTCCTTGATTATTTTAAGCGACCCGTCATTACTGCCGTCATCAACCAGCAAAACTTCATAATCACAGCTTAAACCACGCATAGCTTTTTTAATTTCAGATACCAGAGGCCTTAAGGATTCTTCTTCATTATAAAGCGGAACAACAATAGAAACTTTTTTAAATGAAGTCTTTTTTTGCGGGGATTCTGAAGCCTGTTTATTTACATGTGGAAATTTTCTTCTGCGATACCGGTTATAGTAAAACTTCTTACGCCCTTCCTGTTTGTTGCCGCCTTTTCCCTGGGATTGATCCTGCCCTTCGGGATTTTGGTTTGTTATATTTTTTTCTTCCAATTAAAATTCCATTTTTCACGCCCAAAAGTTAATTGATAATATTCCCAAAATCAATTTCTTGTTAAATAAGTTTATTTTTGTAATTGACAATTAGTGGTTCATTCGATAGTTTTTAACCGTAAATGGAAAAGATAAATGGGAAGAGTTGTATACTGGACAATAATGAGAGCGGCTATTGTTATTCCTTCTCTCTGGTTTTTAATGTATTACTTTCAATTCAGGTATTGGTGGATAGTAGCTTTTGGCGCGATTTACGGAATTATAATTCATCCCGCTATAATTCAATTTAGAAAATTTGAAAACGACAACAAGGAAATAGTTCAATCAACACTTTGTTCTTCCTGTAAACATTTTGATAAAACTGCTGTCTTATGCTTAAAGTATGATGAGCACCCATCTTTGAACTTTCTTCCATGCGATGGTGTTGAATGGGAACCAATAAATAATTTTGACTATGAGGAAAAAGAATACAATTAAAAAAGAAGAGGCGCTTGACTCTGTAAGATTCTGCACTGAATGCGGTGAGGAGCTTGAAAATTTTTCTATCTCAGATCATTCGAGTCCGGAAGATGCACAAAAACAGCATGATACCTGTAAGGAAACAGGTAAATTTAACGGCGATATGTGCTCACGCGTGTTCATAACAAAATTTAAGGAAGAAGATAACCTCGATTTTACCGAGGATACTCTTGATGATGAGGATTAATTTTCCGGAATAAATCCTCTATCGCATCAATAAACCTTGAACCCGGACGGAGATACATATCCGGATCTACTACTATAACATTATTATTTTTTAATGCCTTTACGGTCTTCCACTCTTTAATCCCTTTCAGGTTATCTTTAACCTCATCAGAAGACATTCCCGTCATAAGCATAAATTCAGGATCTCTCTTAAGCACTTCTTCACGACTGAAGATGGGATAGTTTAACGGCGAATCAGATGCAATGTTTTCAAGTCCCACTGTGGTTACAATTTCATTTATGAAAGTATTTTTTCCGGCAACAATAACAGGATTCAAACCAATAATAAACAAAGCTTTTCTGTGCGGCAGTTTATTTGCTTCATCAGTTATTTTTTTGTACCGAATATCCCAGTCAGAAATTATTTGATCTGCATTTTTTTCGAGATTAAAAATATTTCCGAAATCTTTAATCGTCTTTTTAATACCGCTATAATTCCTTGGGTTTGAAACAAATACTTTTACTCCAAGCTTAAGGAGTTTTTCATAGCTGTCTTTTACATTTCCTTCAACTGTAATAAAAACGAGGTCCGGTTTAAGGCTAAGAATTTTTTCATAGTCGAAAGTAATCATATCTCCAATTTTTGTAATATGCTTTGCCTCTTCGGGATAGTTGCAATAAAGAGTGTTACCAATAAGCTTGTTCCCCGCCCCAATTTTATAAATCAGCTCGGTAAGATTTGGTGCTAAAGAAATTACCCGCTTTGGCAAAGAATCTATAACGACGTTTTTATTCAAATCATCAGTAATAACTTTATGCTCTGCAGTTGCATTATTTTCATTCTTAACGCAACCGGAAAGCGAGAGAATTATTCCTGCTAAGAGTAACAGAAAATGATTTTTCATTGATAGAATTTTTTCCTAAATAATTTACAGGAAAATATACTTTTGAAAGTATCAATTTCAAAGTTGAAATATTTGAAGGATAATTTTATATCTTTGGAACAAAAAAATCCCGGGTTTAAAATGAAAACAAAGCTGATAACCTTACTCGTTCTTCTTCTATATTCATTAAATTTTTCACAGGAAGGATTCTCTTCTTTTTATGAAAGGAATGATTTTCTGTTAGCCTCTCCCGGCGCTATGAAATATGGTTTGTACGGTTATGATAACCCAGCACAGTTAACGTATGTAGATAATTTTGATCTGATGTTCGCATTAAGCAACCGTTACAACAAGTTAAGCGAATTAAAAAACTGGGGCTTGTTTGCCGCCATTTCAAATGTTGGCTTTGGCGTATTGCATAACAGGATTGGCAGTTACACAATTAACGATTACAAATTATCTTTAGCGGCAGGAGACAGAAATTTTAGTTTCGGTATCGGCTACGGCTGGTCAACCGGTAATAAAAATATTTTTAAGCGAACGGACATTATTACATTAGGAACTCTTATAAGACCAATGAAGCATTTATCGGTTGGACTAACAGGAACATCATCAACAACAATTAATTCCAAAGAAATTTATGCTGATATCGCTGTTCGCCCGCTGGGAAATGAAATTGTTTCTGTCTTTGGAGATTTCTATTACCGCAATAAACCTTTGCCTGGAATAAAAACTACAAGCTGGAGTTTGGGGTTCTCAGTTGAAGTTTTATCCGGTTTAATACTTACTGCAAAAAGAAATTTTGAAACCGAAATATCTTCTGCGGGAATTAGTCTTGGTTTGGGAAATGTCGGGTTCACTTTCCAGGAATATAAAAACGATAAAGGAAACGAAGGAGAAGTAAATGGTATTGATTATAGAACCTTTGCAATAAGAGTAGGTGGATACGAAAGAAATTTAGCCTCAGCCATATTTCCTCCAAAGAATTATCTTGAAATGAATATGAAAGAAGGAATCAAATATCAGAATTACAAATTCTTTGATAACAGCAGCACCCTGCTTTCGGTAATTCAGCAAATCAATGCAGCTAAAGATGATCCCACAATTAAAGGAATAGCGATAAATACAAGTGGATTTAATACCAACAAGGAATTCGTCTGGGAAATAAGAGAACGATTGAGAGAATTTAAACAAATGGGGAAGAAAGTTATTGTGTTTATAGATAATCCCGATCTGACTATTTACCATCTTGCTTCCGTAGCAGATAAAATTGTAATGGATCCGCTTGGGCAATTAAATATTCTCGGTTACCTGATGGGAAGAACATTTTACAAAAACGCTCTTGATATGCTTGGGGTTGGAATAGATGAACTTAGATTCTTTAAGTATAAATCCGCAGCCGAAAGTTTTTCCCGCGAACAAATGTCTGAAGCAGACAAAGAGCAAAGGCAAAAATTAATTGATAATAATTACGAGCTTGCAAGAAAGGATATTTGCGAGGGAAGAAATTTTTCTCCTGAACAGTTTGATAATTACGTAAACAATTACGGAATTCTTCTTGCCAACACCGCTTTGGAAAACAAACTTGTTGATACTCTTGCACGCTGGGATGCTGTTCCGGACATAATTAAAAATCTTGAGGGCACTGAGAGAAGTCTTGTCGGGGCAGGTTCAATTGAAAAATTTAAATTGCCTAAAGATAATTACTGGGGCGAACCGGACAGAATTGCAATCATTTATGCTTTAGGTGAATGCGCAATGGACCAGGGAATTACTGCAAGAAGACTTGTTAAAGATGTCGAGGCTGCGGGTAATGATCCTCTTGTTAAAGCAATCGTCCTTCGTGTGGATTCTCCCGGTGGAGACGGCATGGCTTCCGATTATATTGCAGAAGCATTGAAGAAAATTAAAAAGACTAAACCTGTTATTGTCTCGCAGGGTACTGTCGCTGCATCCGGTGGTTACTGGCTTTCTATGTATGCAGATACAATTGTTGCAGCACCAAATACAACTACCGGATCAATAGGCGTAATTAGCATGTGGGCTTATAATAAAGGACTGAAAGAAAAAATTGGGCTTTCTACAGATTATGTTAAACGCGGAGACCATGCGGATTTATTTTTTGGTATGACTCTTCCGTTTGTTGGCTTAAGTCTGCCGGACAGACCTTTAACCGAAGATGAGCGCGGCAGATATGAATGGTCGATAAATAATATGTATAAGGATTTTGTAGGCAAGGTTTCTAATGGCAGAAATCTTACCCTTGAATATGTTGATTCCATTGGACAGGGCAGAGTTTGGAGCGGAAAAGACGGAAAACAATTAAAGCTTGTTGATGTAATTGGCGGTTTGGATGATGCAATTAAAATAGCAAAACAAAAGGCGGGAATACAACCGGATGAAGAAGTAAATCTGGTTCAGTATCCGGAAATGGCGCTGTTCAACTTTGATTTTCTTCAGCCAAAAATATTCGGATTCGAAACAAAAGCAGATGAATCGATGGAATTCCTGAAATTCAGATTGGAGAACGCGGGAAAACCAATGCCCGTATTGCCATTAGATGATTGTGGTTCGTACAAATAAAAAAAGCGGCATTATAGCCGCTTTTTCAAATCTTTTGATAACTTTTATTTTATATCGGTAACCTTGTTAATATCATCAAGCTTTACAAATTTTTCCTGGAACTTGTATTGTCCGCTTTGTCCTTTAACAGCTTTAACAACTTTAACATTTACCTTGTTATCTTTATGTTTGCCTTTTGCTTTATCTGCAAACGATTGTACTTTTGCCATATTAACTCCTTTTTTTTACCTGCGTAAATATAGGTATAACAGGCTTTAAATGAAAGACTGGAAAATCCTTAATAACCTCCAAAATTTAATAGATTTTAGATTTGACCAGTCATAAAACAGAACTGATATAAAGTAAAAGCTGTCATCTCAAAAAAGCAATGCGATCTGATTTTTAACATAATTCAGCAGATTGCTTCGTCATTTCACTCCTCACAATAACAAATACACTACTTTCAAGACAGCTCAACAAAAATTATTTATATAAGTCAATCAGCATTCTTGCCACAATGCCTGTCCAAATGTAAGATTTGTTCCATCCCGCCTGGTACTCATCGGCGCTGTAAAGCTCCCAGAACCAGTGGTTCTGTTTAAGATTCCAGTTGATGTTATCAATTACCCTGTTCGTTAAATCTTCAGCTTCCTTTTTATAACCATAGTCCATTAATCCTCTAAAGATTAAGTATTGCCACGGAACCCAGATTGGTCCGTTCCAGTAACCGATAGGATTATAGTACGGATCATTTGCTGCAAGTGTAGGTACTCCATTCGGACGATAGAATTCGTTCTTGTTATTAAAATGCTTTAACAGCTCTGCCGCCTGTTCTTTTGTTGCAACACCAGCCCACAATGGCAAGAAACCAATAATTTCTTTCCGCTTGATATCATTTGTAGTTTTATAAGTGAAATCATTATCCTTCATATCAACATTATAAAAGAAATCGGTTTCTTTATCCCACATAAATTTTCTAATTAACTCAGTACGTTTAGCTGCATCGTCTTTCCACTCTTCAGCTTCATCATCTTCACCAAGTTCTTTTGCCATTGCTTCCAAAGCTTTAGCTTCACTTACAAGCATTGAATTTACATCAACACCTTCAAAGTTCGCAGGATCAGCAACCTCATCCCAAACAGCTACAAAAGCATCCCGCACAGATTCAAGCACAGCGTGCGCGCCCCATTCACATAAACCATCTTTATCTTTATCGCGGTTGGTTACATAATAATTATAAAATTTCTTTCCGGATTCATATGCATCTTCAAGAAAATCTTTATCCTTTGTTACTTTGTAGATTTCCCAGTTCTGCCAGTTGTACCAAGGAGCAGAAGAAGTGTTTTGTCCGTTTGTGGTAATCTGTTCATCAAGATAAGGTCCTGTTCTATAGTTGATATAACCATCATCCCACTGGCGTTCCATGTAAACACGCTGAGAGTTCATAGCGCTTACAGGATCCATGAATGCATAAGCTAACATAACTAGACTTTCATGGAAAACCTGACCGCCGTGTCCCCAGCCCCATTGCGGCTCGCGGGAGAACACATAATAATTGTAAGAACATTTACCTTCGGGAGGAAGCATGTTTTGGCGAATGAGCGAGAATGCATTCCAGTAAACCATTTCCTGGTCTTTATACTCAAGATTTAATTTTGGAATTGCGGCATAAGTCTTTTCATCTTCCTTAATATATTTATTCAAATCTTCTTTCATTAAGCCGCGGCATTGCGTTAAAAGGTCTTCAGCTTTTTTGTTTCCTTCGGTTACACCTTTTATAATTCTTAAATCAACTGATTGCTTTGGTCTGATTGATAAGTTTTTCTGTAGTGCAATTACTTTGTTGATTCCTTCTGCATTTTTCTGCCAGAGTGTTTTAATCTTCAGATCTTTTACAAATAGACTATCGCTTTTAACTTTTGATTTTTCGAACTGGTTATAAGTACCATAAGCATCAACTGAAGAAGAAAGAATAAACGCGTTCAGCAAATCCTCCTGGAAAGGAATGTTATGCTCTTTCATCCATCCATCAGGATTTTCTTTATGATGAAATAAAAAACCGTCTTTTACATCTGTTAGTTTTATATCATCAAATTTTCCTGTGGTGTGGTTAATGTAAGGATACACACTTAATTCAGCATTTAAGATACCTTCGTTTGTAATCTTCAGATCCTGGATTGCAATTCTTGAACTGTAAACCTGGAAAGTAACATCAATACGAATATCACGGAAAGGATAGTAATAGTATTTTACAATATCGCTGTAGGATGCCGTAACCACCGGCTTTTTATAATATTGAAGCAGCTGTGTGCGAAGATTATTGTTCAACCTAAAAGCGATACCGATATTTCCGGCCTGGTCAGTCTGGTACTCAATTGGTCTTTCATTATCATACCAGATGAACTGGTAGCCCTGGTCAACAATAAACTCAGAACGTGAAAGCGGAGCAGCGTAAGTTGAATAAACAGGATCATCTTTTGTCGCATTAAGATTGGATAAATATTGTCCAAAAGCTGAAGCGGTTAAGAGAATTAAAAACATAAAATATTTTTTCATTTCGATACCTTAATTTTTATCTGAGTAAATCCGTGCAGCCTGTGTTATCTGTGTTCCAGGCAAATTGATGGAATACAGATAACACAGACAAAATTTGTTACCGCGGATTAGTTTTTATTTTGATTTCCTTTGTTACATATTTGCCTGCAGGCTGAACAAGATTAGTCCTGATGCTATAAATTTTATTTTCATAACCGGCAATCTCACCATTTTCTACTGATAAAATATTCTTGCCCGGGCAGTAAACTTTAATCTCTTCCTGTTTTCCATTCAAGCCTTCAATGTGTACTATATAATCATTGCCCTGCATTTCTGAAGAGATAATGCGTAATCCGGCTGCGCTATCTCCGGGTAAAGGATTAGTAACAACCGGCAGCACTGCAATACCATCGGAATGATAAACTTCAACAACGGCTTTCTTATTTAGATCAAACTTTGTTTGCAATGTAAGCGCCTGTTTCTCATCAACAAGTTTATTCGTAAGAGGTTCACCATCAACTAAAACTTTTTCAATTGTTGTAGCCAATGGAAGTGAAGGATTAAATTCAACTGCTACCTTTTCATTATTAGAATTCTCAAAGGTATAAACTGTTTTTCCCGGCTCACGTTTCATCTCAAACGAAATATTATTCTTCCCAACTTTAATATTGTTTACATCTGCATAATCCCAGTCTGCAGGAAAATGAGGAGCCAAAGTAAATTTGTTTTCTGTTGCGTTTGGTACAAACCCAAGCATACCTTCAATTGCCGGCTGCAGTACCATTGTTTCGCTCCAGCATTGATGCCCGCAAACGCCGGAAGGTTTATATTCTGCGCCGTTAATAACTTCCTCAACAAAGCCAAGCGACCAGTTTTTATAAACATTTAAGTTTGCCATCTGGTGGAAGAATCCCTGATCATACTTTCCGCTTTTAAATTCAGCAAGAGAAACCCATCCTGTAAACAAAGGCCATACGCTTCCATAATGATACCCATAAGGTTTAAACATCGGACTCTTTTCACTAACAATTCTTACTCCCCAGTTTGGCGAAAAGCCATTGCCTGCAATCTGATTCAGCATACCGGGAATTCTGGTTTTATCAAGGACACCCCAGATTATAGGAACAGAAACCTGCACTGTCGGTTCATCAAGATAAGTCCCGTCTTTCCATAAACCATCATAATAGAAACTGCGTTTTTCATCCCAGAAATTTTTATTTACAATGTTTGTTACAAGAGCAGATTCATCAGCATAAGATTTACTTTCTTTTGTCAAGCCGATTTTCTCCGCCATATAGCTTGCTTCACTTAATGCAGCAGCCCAGCTTCCGGCAAGATATAAAGTGGTATGCGTTCCATAAAGCTGACCACCTTCCGTCCAGCCGTGACCGACATTTGTATTCTCAATTAAATGATCGCCATCGGTATCTGTAGCAAAGCAGAAATCAATAGCCTTCTTAATGTAAGGCCAGCTTTCTTTGATAAACTCAACATCACCGGAATGACGCAAATATCTTCCTGCAAGAATTAAATAAAGCGGAGTTGCATCAGCAGCATCATAATGAACCATACCGCTTGTTGTAAATTCATGAAATATTTTGCCTGTAAGTTCCTGGTACTTTTGTAAGAATATCAACTGATCTTTAACTTTAGCAAAATCACCATAGTTAAGTAAAGCGTAACCGCTCCATTCACTATCTCTGCCAAAGTACCATGCGTAACCCGGACGACCGCTTACTTTTTGTGCGCCATCCCAGCCTGTTGCAGTTGATGAATATCCGGCAACAAGTGCTTTACCTAAATTAGGAGTGTTGACAAAAAATCTGTCGGTACCAAACAAAGCCCATCTGTAGCCTTCATTAAAATCTTTATCCGGAGTTGTAATTGTAAGTTTATCTTTAAGAACATTTCTTGTGTAAGTTGTTACGCTCTCGTAAACAGATTCGGGATTAGTAAATGCATTTTTGTAAACTTCCTGTGCTTCCTTTTCACCCTGGTCTGTTGCAACAATAACAACATCCATCTTATCATTTTCTTTTAAATTGAACTGCTGCAATGCGGCAAACTGAAATTCTTCTGCTGCAACACCGGTAAAGGTTGAATCCTTTTTATTAAAGTCATTAAACTTACCTTCAAGTTTATAAACAGGATCTTTGCTTGCTCCAACAATTATGTTGAAATCTTTTGTCTTGTCCGTAAGAACGTAAGCGTGTAAGCCTTTATCCCATGAATACAACATTGAGCCGAGAGCTTTTTCTGAGTAAGGCCACATATAGCGCATATTGCTTTTGAACTTTATTACAAGTTTTGCGGGGAATAATCCTTTGTATTCGTAATGAACAACTCCAACCGGCTGATCATTATGTGCAACAACAACTTCCTTCAGAAAAGCTCTTCTGAAATTATATGTTCGTGTAAACGATTCCGGTTTAACTTCAATTGAAGGACGTTCATTGTTAAGCCAGTAAATTGTATCCCTGTAAGAAAACTTAACGCCGACTTCATAATCACGTAGAGCCATAAAAGGATGAGCCCAGATTTCTTCAATGCCTCCTTTTTCCTTTCCTAGAATAACCAGCCTTTCACCGGCAACATCATAAGAGTTATTTGTGCCATAGAGAGAAGTTAATGTCATCGATTCCGGATTAGTGCTCCAGCTTTTTGAAGCAGTCATCTGAAGTGCAGAATAATTTGTAGTAACTGGTTTTAATTCCTGAGGTTCATAAGTCCAGTAATGCTTTTCTTTATCATTAAGCTTACCCATCATATAATCAAATGAGTTTTTTGTGAAGAGTTCAAGCAGCGGCCTGTTGAAATTTTTAGGAGCATAATACGCGTAGGCGCCAACTGCAAGAACTTTACCTTTACCTTGTTCATACTCAAGAATCAATTTTGAATTTTCATATAGAGTAATGTATGCCCAGTTAACGGCAACAACTTTTCCATTCGGAATTACATCATCAAAGTAACCAACCTGACGGCACATATTATCTTCGTAAGCATTCCAGATGTATGCTCCGCCGAACATTCCGTCAAATACAGGATGGGCACGGTAAGAGTGCAAACCAAGTTTTCTTCCGTAGCCTTCATCTTTGGATTCTGCATATCTTACTTTAGGTTGTTCTTTCTCCAATCCAAGATCAACAACATATTTAAATGCTTCCATTGTAAGAAGAAGATTTCCGCCGCCGGATAAATAATTTTTAATTGATTTTACAACCGATGGATTTGTAACATCAGATTTAAAGTTGGCAGAATCCACCTGGTGAAACCAGATCGCATTTAAATTCTTAAGTGCGGAGGCGCCATTTTTAAGCTGGGAGAATGTGACAAATTTTACATCATATTCTTTCTGGTTTTTCAGAAAGTTATAAGCTTCTTTTTGTTCGGCAGTAAGTTTAGATGATTCTCTGTCAGACAGAAATCCAATTTTAGTTTTTGATTGAGCAAAGTATTCCACATTCATACAACCTGCTATAAGCAAAATTGTAAAAAGAACTTTTACTTTCATAATGTAAATCATCCTTAATTTTATTTATTAAACACGCAATCCCCCTTAATAAAGGGGGCAAGGGGGATGTCCCCTGCTTTATTTTTGATTTTCAATAATCCAATTTTCTATACTAAGCAATACTTCCTTCATTTTACTTTTCACGTCGTGGTCGTCAAATCGTAAAAACTTAAGACCAAGCGTTTCCATTTCAGTTTGTCTTGCCATATCAGCAACTTCTTTTCCAATATGGCTATCTCCATCAATTTCTATAACAAGATTTAGTTTGCTGCAATAGAAATCAACGATATAATTCTCAATCGGTTTTTGTCTCATAAACTGATAGCCTTTCATTTTTCGTGCTTTCAGTTCATTCCACAATAACACTTCTGAAAGAGTACTTTCATTTCTAAGTTTTCTTGAAAACTCTTTCAGGTTATGATTATAATATATTTTCATAACGATAACCCCCTTCATCCCCCTTTACAAGGGGGAACAAAAGACATTAATCAGAATCTTTCACGCAACGGAAACCAACAGTGGCATTGCGTTCGAATCCGTCAGTAACTCTTAAGAGCATTTGAGTATGATCTGCAGACTGCGGCCCGCCCTGAACATACCACCAGCTTGATGTTGGCTTATAATAACTTCCGCCGCGAATCATCGTAAAGTAACTGGCACCGCTGTCGTAAGTATCATTTGTAAGCTGCCATACATTGCCAACAAGATCCATTACACCAAAAGGACTTTTACCTTTCGGGAAAGCATTTACCGGAGTAGGATTGCCGGATGCATGATTACATTTTGTCGAATCATAATCTTTTCCCCATGGCCACTCTCTGCCATCTTTTCCCTGTGCGGCATACTGCCATTCAATTTCTGTAGGCAAACGCTTTTCTGCCCAAGTTGCATATGTATTTGCATCTGTTAAGCTTACAAACACAACAGGATAATTATCCTGCCCCGCCGGATATTTTCCGTTTACCCAATGCCTTAGATAGTTTACTGTATCGGCGGGCTGATACTTTGAAGCTTTTACAAAATCATAATACTGTTTGTTTGTAACCGGATATTTATCAATAAAGAATTTTTTAACAAAAACTTTTTCGCCTTCGGAAAAATCAGGATAAAGAACAAACGAATCATTTACATCAACTTTAAAAGTATAATCACTTGCAGGAATCTCAATCATTCCTTCTGGAGCTTTTTTGGATGTCTTGGTTTTTGTTACTGAGCTAATCAATCTTGCAGTGCCTGGTTTAATGTAAACCGTTCTCTCATCAAGTATTTCGTTATCATCAAAAAGCTGAATTACAAATTTTCCCTCATATCTTCCGAAGGTTTCTCTCAGCCTTATTCCATGTGATCCAACAGCATATTCTTTAGGAGTAAGCTGGTAAGACGGTAAACCTGTCCAGATTAATATTTTCTTTCCTGTACTAGCAGAAACATAAAGCGAATCACGTTTAAGCTTTACATCAAGAAAGATAGGGAATTGAGCAATGCAATCAACATTGCCTTCCATGCGTGTTCCAAGATCAGCACGGTTGAATGCCTGAACATTTACAGGCAGATAAAATTTATTTTTAATCGTATCAACTTTTAACTCTTCGTGATTCCACAGACTAACAAAGTGGGAATCCTTGCTAACAGTTGTTTCAAACAAAGGACCATTTACTCCTTGAGGTACAAGACTAAAAACCGTGTAAATAGTTTTTGAAGCTGCAGGCCATTTGTTAACCCATATGCTGTCTTTCAATGTTGGAAGAAGCGGCAGCCAATTTAAACTTGTAAATGCAGATGTATTTTCTCTCATCAGTTTTGTTGTTCTGCCAAGGTAAAGATATTCTTCTTCAATCCAGTCAGGTCTCCCCGGACCAAAAGTATTCATCTCAATTCCATATCCGTTAAAGAAAGAAATTGCAATCTCACGGTGAATTCTTCCTTCGCGTAACTGGCAAACCCTGAATATTGCAAAGTCAGGTTTAATATATTTGTTCATGTTTAGCGGAGGCGGTAAAACAATTGCATCGTGAACACGACCCGCAGGAATGCCCGGCATATCTTTAGGAACAGCCATTCCTTCGCTGTACATAACAATGCCCTGCTTAACTTTGTCTGCCGTCATTTGTAAAGTATCGCTCGAGCTGCCGTAAGTATCGAGCACAACACCGTCGGCATCGGTAGCTCTCAATAATCTTTCCATTCCTGTATAAAAATTTTCTGTACGTGTTGACTGATCCCAAGGATTAAAAGTTATAAAGAATTTTGTGCCCTGCGTTTTTGCATATTGAGATAAACTTTTCATTTTATTCAACCCGCCCGGAAGATCGGCATACAAATCCCATTGGTTACGCTGATCCAAACCAAGAGTTGGCCAGGTAGGCCAGATCGCATAAACATCCCAGCCACCGAAAAGTTTTTTACCCATCGCAAGGTAATCTTCAAAATTATACTTACCTGTTGTTGATTCAATATATTCATGGTCCCATGCTGCCTGTAGCGCAATTGTATAACTGTGTCTTATCCATTCAAGATCTTTACGCTCGAATAACTTGTTGTCAAATTTTTCAAGATCGTACAGATATCTTTGCTGAAACATCATCTTTAAGCCATTCTGCCATTCGCCTTTATACTGGTCTGCCCAGATATCATATTCAACTTTTCCATTTTCTTTTAAATAAGTTGAATAGCGGCGAACCTCCGATTCTTTCGTCCCTGTTCTTCTTGCCAAAGCACAAAGAGAATAATCCTCTTCTAATGGAGCAACACTGTAACCAAGATGCCATGCATTATCCGGAAGAACGATTCCGATTGAACCAAGCCCGGGACGAAAGATTTTGCTGCTTGCCAGATTCCATGGGGCAGATGAAGCAATATAAATTCTATCCGGTGATTGGCCCAGCGGAACAAGGTTTGATATTTTTATTTTGTCTTTGCTTCTATTTTCTATTGTAAGATGAGCTTTCCATCCAGGAGAAAAACTTTTATTTATCTCAAGTACGGCTGTCAATCCCTTTGGAAGAGTTAAAATATATTTGCCGTCTTCTGCCTTCACTTCACCATCAAATGAACTAAACAGAGTATCATTAATCTCAAAAGTGAAGAAAGGTAATTTCTCTTTCAGTACAATTTCTTTATTATCAACTGATACTGATGTAATGCTCAGTCCTTTTTCAGTTGAAAGATTAACAGATTGAACCGACTGCGCAAATATTCCCTGCGACAGAATTAATGATATAAGAATTAATATTTTTCTCATTGAAATTTATACTCCTCTTATTACTTTATCTTACTTTGTGATGGCAGAGTACCTACTCACAAAGTCACACAAAGAATTATTTTGCTTTTCCATCTTCCGTATAAGAATTAAAATTGAAAATGTATTCCCACCAGTTGTTTAATCTTCCGTCTTCATTTATTCCTGCTGCTTTGGGAATGCGCGTAAACCACCATTTCATATAATTAAGATGATAGTCCGGACCGCCCCAGGTTTCGCAGGATACTTTTTTTGTTATGCCTTTTATATTTGGATAGTCAAGGTATTCATCTGCATTGCTTTCAACTACACGGGGATTTTTATAATCATAATCTTTCTCGCCATTAGGCGGATAGTGACATGTACCAACCGCAGCGGTACTTTTGGATTGAAATTCATTTGCAGCAAACTTAGCCCAGTTGGTGGTTAACTTATCAATTTCCCAACCGCCGTAAATTCTTGCCATTGTAGATTCAGTACGATGAGATAAATCGTGAAGCATTTCTGCAACGCCGCGTTCGTAACTGAATCCCATTATAACAAAAGGATGATCTACTTTAACGCTGTCATAAACTCCACCGTTAATATAAAAAGCGCCGGGACCGGCCATAGCAGATTCCCAGAAGCCCATATACGGCGCACCAAAAATCCATAATTCGTCTATTTCGTTCTTATTTATTCTATCAACTACTTTATAATCAACTACAAGTTTTTCATAATCAACTCCATCCGGCTGATGCCATCCGTCTTTCTTTTCCCAGTTATTCACAAAGGATTCAGGAGTGTAAGTAAATCCATCCACCTTAACAGGAAAAGCATCGGTATCCAGCCATTCAACAATTTTATAATTTATGTAACCGTCGCTCACTTCCTTAATTGCTTCAATGTAGCCATCAGAAAGTTTGTGCGGGTCTTTCCAGTTCAGTGCAATGTGAAGCGGCTGATTACCTTTCTGCGGAATTAAAGGATCAAAATTTATGACAAGTACACGTACAGTTGTCTGATCGTCCGGTAGACAATAATTTGCTTGAGGCAATATTGTCATCATTACGAAAAACAAAAAATAATTTTTAAGCAAAGATGTTCTCAATTTATTTCCTCCTTAATAAAACAATCTTTATTTAATCAGCATAAGTTTTTTAGTCTGGTTAAATGAACCCGACTTCAGCCTGTAGAAATAAACGCCGCTGCTTAACACACCATTTTTATTTGCATCAAGTGTTACAGTATAATAGCCGGGACTTTTCATTTCATCCACCAATGTTCGTACTTCACTTCCAAGCACATCATAAATTTTCAGAGTTACATGATCATACTGCGGCACCTGGAAGCTTATCTGTGTAGAAGGATTAAATGGATTCGGATAATTCTGTTCAAGCTTGAAATCTTCCGGCATTGATGGTTTCTTTATATCTTCAACATTAACTGTTGGTGTTGACTGGGCAAGCGCAACTGCTCCTTCATAATCTATAAAGTAATGCCACCAATCGTTCAGAATTCCATTCGTCTTTCCTTTGTAGTGAGGCAAATGATTAAACCACCATCTCATATAACCAAGCTGACCAGTACCCCATAAAGTACAGTTGCCAACTTCCGTCTGGTTTAAAAGGTATGGGTAACGCAGCCAGTTCTTGGCATATGTTACAAGCGAACGGTAATTGTCATAATCATAATCGCCGGGATCAACATTGTCATTTGGATTTGGATCCACTGCTGCATTAAAAGGAAAGTGAATGTTGCCGATGTTTCCCTGACCGGGCTTAACACGATCAATTGTTGTGAACAATTCCCAATCATTAGGATTTTCATTTGTACCGTCCCATCTTCCGAATGCAACTCTTAATGCGCTCTCTGCTCTATGACCAACGCTGTGCATTGCTTCTGCAACTCCGCGTTCATAATTCCAGCCCATCACGGAAAGCAATTTTGTAAAGTTTTCCGGCACGTCTGTAATCGGGGATGAATTCCACCAGAATGCATTTTTACCAACAAGCTGGGATTCATACATTCCGCCAAAAGGCCATGCATAAACCCAAACCTCATCAATTATTCCCTGCTCACGCTTGTTATAAAAATCATAGTATTGAATCATTCCTTTGTAATCAAACTTAATTCTTCCCTGCTTCTCTGCAATATTTTTAACTGTAACCCAGCCTGGTTCATCAAGATAAGCTTTTATCTGGGATACAGTTAAATATGTAGAATCAAGTTTTGAAAAAACAACCTGGTCATCATGGGTTTCCACAATTTCAAATTTATAAACACCGTTACTTGCTTTCTCAAATTCTTTTACGATTTCACTTATATAGAATTTAGGATCTTCCCAGTTATAACGAACGTGTAATCTTTGTCCCATTGTTATAATCGGATCCTGGTAAACCACAGCAACCTTTACTGTTTTTGTTTCCGCAAGATCCGCTGAAAATTCTGATTCAACAGTAGCCAATGCTGTTCCCGATAATTTACCTGAAGGCGCTTGCACTGTAATTTCACTTGTGCCTAAAGTGTTACCTGTTAATGTTGGGTTCTCATCATTAAAAGATGCAACCGAAGGATTTGAGGAACGCCAGGATAATTGTTCATCCAATGAATATGGATAACTGTTTCCTTTACTATCAAGCATTACTGCATTAAGCTTCAGGTCTGTTCCGGGTAAAAGTCTTGGCGGATAAGGAGTAATTAGAAGTGAAACAATTTCATTGCCGATATAGAGTGACCATTCACCAATGTAAGCCATTTTAGTTGTTGGATTCTTTGCAACAAGCTGAATCACTCTAACAGCAGCAAGCGGAATATTAACAGAATCAACTTTGTTTGCAGTATAGGCTTTTGAAGATACAATTTTCTGGTAGCTTCCGGATTTGGAATTGAAATCCTCTACAGTCGAAGCGGCTTCAAGCGAGTACTGGGCAGCGAACAAAACAAAGAATGCCCTGCTGCTGTTTAATTCAACGGCTTCATCAAATGTTAATTTGATTGTGATGCTATCGGCTTGCCCGCCTACAAACGAATAATCCTGCTCATCGAACAAATTTGTTAAATCAAGCGTAGCAGGAGAATATTCAAGTTGAATTTTGCCGTTACTTATGTCGTTTTTTATATCAACCTTTTCTAAAACAGTAATCTGTGAATAGATTAACTGAGATGTAAAAACGAGAACAGAAAATATTAAACTGAATACTTTTTTTACTTTCATAAAATCCTCTTTCTAATTACTTCCTCTTTGGTTTTATAAAAATTTAATTTTCATCTTACAACTGGAAACACTGCAACTCTTAATCTTGTACAGCCGTATGGTATTAAAGTAATTTCTTCTTCCGGAGTTGAATATTTTTTTGGTGCCCAGTAAGGAGTATAAGGCTGAGGACCTGCTATACCGCCGTACTGCTGCCATTCCGGAATTTCCTTTGCTTTTGCAATCAACTGAACCGGAGCATTATCAATTTTCCATGGCTGATCTTTTACTTCGTTAAACTTTATTTGAAATAACGAATCAGGTTTATCCACATAACTTCTAAGCAAACCATAATTCCATTTACTTTTAGGGTGAACCTCATAAGTCGGGTAAGGTTCTTCTCCGCCGATCTTTTTCCATTCTTCATTTATCTTTAATCCGTAAACAAGCGGACCGCGTTCAACAGCTGCACCGTTTTCATACCAATTGGATATTTTAATATTCATCGGGAGTGATAATTCAATTACATCATTCTGTTTCCATTTGCGTATAACTTTGGTGATGCTGCCAGAAGATGGTCTGCTGTATTCTTTTCCATTAACATAAATAACAGCATTAGTACACCAGGTAGGAATTCTTAAATGAAATGGGAATGAAATATTCTCTTTGCTTTTATAAACAAATTTAATTTTATCTTCAAAGGGATAATTCGTTTCCTCGGTAAACTGAACTTCGACATTATCCATCACTTTAGCTTTTACTTCTGACGGCGCATAAACCAATGCGGCTATACCATTATCATTTGTTGCGTACCATAAATTAGCCGCATACTTTGGCCATCCCTGATGAAGATTAGCAGTACAGCATCCGTAACCGTTCTCAAGCCCAAAACAAATTTCTGTTTGCGTATGCTGCACATTAAAGTTATGCCAGCCTTTGTCGCAGACAATCTGGTTTGCCAACTGATAATATTGTCTTCCGGTAATTTCCGGAGTCATTTCTGCCGGTAATGCATTATAGGTAACACGTTCAAGCCAGTCTGCGTATTCGCCATCACCTGTAATCTGTATAATATTTTCAAGGCTGAACATATATTCAACCACCGTACAAAGTTCTGTCCCTTTTGTTGGATCTGTACCGGATAAAAGTTCATCACCGCTCCAAAGACCATATACTTGTCCGTGATACTTCATCAAATCATTAATTCCTTTTTTAACCGCATCAAGATATTTTCTATCCTTAGATAATTGGTAATAAATTGCCGGCTGCTTTACTCCCATTCCAGTATTAACACCATGCCAGTCTTTAGGATCGCCGGATGATAACAGACCTGTCCAGTCTTCAGTTTGTTTAAATAAAATTTCTCCAAGTTCAAGAAGGAATTTATCACCTGTAATATTATAGAGCCAAAGCACTGAATAAAGATTTTCTCCGCCCCTACTCTTTGCCCAGTCGGTCCAATGGTCCAATGGTTCTTTAGGTAGATGTGCAAGCTGGTACTTAAAATATTTTGTCATAAAAGGAATGACGCGTTGGTCACCCGTGGCATCATAATATTGCTGAAGGACTTTAAGAACAACCATATGCGGCCACCAGTCTTTCTTCATATCTTCGCGCTGGTTTACGTTACGTTTATCATCTTTCATTTTTGAAGAATCCGGCTGAGGACCAAAATATCCCTCTGTTGTCTGGCTGCTTAAAATTGATTCAATCCATTTCTGTGATTTTTTAATCAGAGCTTCATCATTAAGTATATATGCAAGAGGAAGCAATCCGTCTAACCAGTAAGGGCCGCGTTCCCAGCTGTCTCCTTTTCCGCCAAGCCAGCCGTTGTCAGGGCCAACATCTTTCCAGTGCTCATCAAGATGACCGGTTAAGCCATCCGCAGATAATTTTAATTGTGTATGCAGCCATCCCGTTGGTTTAACAGAACCCAGCGGAAGCTGAACATAAGGATTGTTTGAAAGCGGTTCACGATTACTTACATAGTTCAGGTTCTGTGCAAAAGAACAAGTAACTATCATCAACAGAAACAGGAAATATTTTTTCAGCATTATTCTTCCTAAAAATTTAATTAATTACTTTTTGTTCTCATTCAACTCGTACTTACCATCCTCTGATTAATTCAGGTGATGATTTAGATTTTATTCGTGTTTCGACTACGCTCAACACGAAACGATTTTTTTTTCAAACAGAAGCCTCTGAAAAATTATTTGTATATCATCTGTCATTCCCACGAAAGTGGGAATCCATAAAATTTTCTAAAAATTCCCGCCTGCTTTGCAAGGCAAGTTTGCACGGGAATGACATTTGAAATTTTTCATAAGTTTCAAACAACTAATTCAATATTACAACAGCATTACTGTGTAATTTTTATTTCAAGAGCATCATTTTTTTTGTTTGAATCTGGTCTCCATACTTCAACTGATAAAAATAAATTCCGCTGCTAAACTGCTCCGCTGAAAATTCAACTTCATATTCTCCGGAATGCTTTTCTTCATTAACCAATGTTGCGATTTCTCTGCCTAAAACATCATACACGATCAATGTTGTTTGTAGAGACGGTCCGCCTGCGGCGGAATACCCCGTCTCTACATGTGGAATTGAATATTTAATTTTGGTTATCGGATTAAACGGATTGGGATAATTCTGTTTTAATCCGAAAGTAAGCGGAATACTTTTCTCATCATCTGATTCAACAGAAGTATAAATATCATTTACACTTCCTGGTGTTCCGTTTCCCAATGAAGCAAGCCAGCTTGATCCATCAGAATTTTCCAGCTTAGGATTTTTTAGAGAAAGCGTTTTACCTTTTCCATCGGGCTCTGTCGGCCACGGGGCATTATCATCATAAGTAAGTGAATCAATTAAAACATTTTCTTTATTATAAATTCTTAACAGTTCGCCGCTGCCGCTTAAACCAAATCCAATATTGCCCACATAATTTTTTACATCCGGGAATAAAGATTTGAATGCTGTTGTATCTTCGCAGAGAACGAGGTAACCGTCAGCATGAATTTTAGTGCCGGCGGGAATTTCAAATGAATGAGTGTCCTCTGAATCAAAAAACTTCCAGCCGATTAAATCAATTTCATTGCCGGTGCTGTTGTAAATTTCAACCCAGTCTTTTGTATCAAATGTATTTACTGAGTTATAATTGATCTCATTTACTACGATATCACCAGAGTAATCGCCGGTCTTCTCAAATATTGCTGTGATGTTCTGGTTATCTGAAAACCTGAATGTTACCGTAGAAGAATCTTCCGGGGAAAGACCGATCCATTTTACAAATCTGTAACCGGGATTTGGAACAGCACTAACTGTAACAGAGTTAGCAAAGAAATATTTACCGGACCATGGATAACTTTGCGGGGTTATAGTATTTATTTTAATCCTGCCTTCTTCTGCTGCAGCATTAAGGTAAATTGTACCGTAACCGTTTTTCAATCCGAACTTATCCGTAAGCTGCTGCCGCATAAACGCCTGCCGTTTAACGGCAAAGTTCAGTGCAATATTAATATTGTCATACCATTCCTGCATTGAATCAATCGATTTACCAAGCCACCATACTTCGTTAAATGTTCCTTTCCATCTAGCTATATGTTTTGGCATTGCTGGTTCAAGTCTTTCCTTAAATTCATTAATTCTGTTTGCCGTATATTCTTCCGAAAGAATAGTGTTCAGCAGGTCTGCAGTACGATTAATGAATTCTCTTTTATACTCAGGATTTTCAAGCAGCTTGAAAAATAAAAATGTTGTATGAACGTCCTGGTAACTTATTTCGGAAAACATATCCGCATCAGGACCAAGATGGCCACCATTAAATCCGTAATCAGTATCATAAATAATCCAGCGCCATTTTGTAGCAGGATTTTTCTGCCGCCAGATTTTAACATTATTCCATGGCCAGTCTGAGTTTGCAAGGAAGAATTCAAGAATCATGTAGTCCATATAATTATGAACATCCATTCTGGATTTTACGTATTCATAATTTTCTGCTTTCGTAATATCCTGTGTCCTCAGAAAATTAATAAGTTCGCTATAATCAGCAGCATCTCCATGGATAATTGTTGTATCCCGCTCTATCATATCAATGTTATCAGGATCAATTCCATAGTTGTCCCTGATGTACCACTCATTAATTTTTTCGCGGAGATTGAAAATACCAAAGAATTCTCCGTTGAAATATGTAAGCACAGGATTGTAAGCCTGCATATCTATTCCGATATCTTTTGCAAGAGAATGGATCATTGCATCACGGAAGAAAGTTCTGCCCCAATCCTGTCCGGAGTTACGCATTACAAAGTTGTTGAATTCATTTATGTTCTTATCGGGGAATAAACGGTATTTTATATTTTCATCACTTGTATATATCGCTAAAGATTTCTGTGGATAAAGCCTGCTCCAAGAGCCATATATTTTTGTTGTGCCGTCAATCTGAAATTCCGATTCTCCCGAAGTGTTAAAGTACTCAATATTTACAGGGCGTTCCCAGTCCTGCCAGAAATTCGCGCCCCAGTATGGATAATCACTCATATCCGCATTTGGACCAAGAATATAAATTCCTTTCTCCTCACTCCAGAGATTTACCGGATCAGTTGTTAATGAAATTACCGGAAGCTCAAAAGTATTATTTACAAAATAAGTATGGGTAGAAATTTTCCCCGGGAGCATTCCTGCTGCCAGAGTTCTTGCGCGAACAACAGTTACACTATCAACTAAAATTGGTGATTGATAAACAAAAGAGCTTTCTGTTGGTTCACTTCCGTCAAGCGTGTAATAAATATTCTGCCCGGCAATTGTCGGTTCAAGCGTGAGCTGAAAACTCTGATTAAACTTTCCGCTTGTCACAGAGAAATTAACTTCACCATTATTCATTACAGAACCGCTTGTTAAGTTTTCAGCATTTGGAGTAGGCTCAAAGAAATAAAACCATTCATTGCCGGTACCGGGTTTCCTTCCGTAAGAAACATCATCCGGTACACTTTTGAATTCTACCGAATCAATTATCTCACCATTAATATTTGAAAGATAGATTGATTCTCCACCGGCTTTTAATTTGAAATTTGTATGAAGCTCATAAACCGGAAATGTGAGATAGGATGAAGTTCCTAATGATTGATCCGGCGCTTTAGTCATTTCAAGTGTGAAGAAGGGAATTAAAGTAAGATTAGTTGAAAACAAGTCTTCATTATGAACTTCAATTGCAATTATGTTTCTTCCGTTTCTTAAAACTGATTTAATATTTTCAATAATAAACTCTTCCGGCTGCTGACCGTTTATCATTAAAGCATCATGCATTTCAAGAGCAAGTTCATTATACACAGGGCGTGAACTTTTTTGCTGCATATTGCTTCTTGAAATTTCAACATCGTTTACGTAAGCAACAAAACCATCGTTGTAATCAATGTGAAGAAATGCTTTCATTACCTCATTCACATCTTCAACATAAAATTCTCTTCTTATATAACATGTAACCGGCGAAGGCTGTAAGATATTCGGGCTTCCAACAAAAGTTGAATCATCATTATCACCATATCCAAAGCCGCTGGAACCAACACTCCATAGTGCATCATTAAAATCCAATGTAGCCCACTCTGCCGGAGGCGCTGTATTGCCCGCAAAATATTTCCAGTCATCGCCCCAGTCAGCCACAGTTTCGTAATGGTAAAAAGCTCTTTTGTTCTTGTCGGAAGCAAATAAAAGATAAGTTTCATGAGGCTTAATCGAGATTCCCGGAAAACTCCATTTCTGCAGATCATTTTTGTCATCACTTATAAAATGATTTGATAATGTTATCGGCTGAGATGATGCGTTGTATAACTCAATCCAGTCAGAGTAATCACCATCTTCATCCTGCAGGAAAGATAAGTTTGAAGGCATCACTTCATTTATGGTAATACCTTGTGCAAACATACTAGAATAATAAAGCAGCAATATGAACAGAAGTCTTTTCATCATAAATTATTTTGTCGGGCTTACCTTTAAAGATTTATCCAGATCAAGTAGTCTTGCATAGAATGAATAACCGCCGAGATTATTTTCAATCTTCAGAAGTAGTTTATTCCATCCTTCTTTTAGTTTAAGCGGAACACGATCTTTGTCCGGCTCACACAACCTTATTGTTAACACGCGGTGAATTTCCTCATCGTTTAGAAACACTTTTATACCGTCATCACTGCCAAGCAATAATGGAACAGTCTTCTCTTCAGGCGAATAAATGTAAGTAAGAGCATACACAACAACGTGTTCGTACGGGTCATACTTGTACAAATCCATTCTGCCTGATTCCGGAGTTTTATCAAGCGTCCATCCGATTTCTTTATTGTTCACACCTTTATATTTCTTTTCAAGATTGATTTCCTTTTCCGGCGGATAAGGAGTATCTAATCCAAGCCTGTTTCCATTATCATCATCAGGATTTGGAAAAGGACCAATCAAATTCCACTCAGCAATATATTTCCTATTCGGATCTGCAGTGTAGGAATCCAGTCCAAAGTTATATCCTGTTGATACTTCATCTTTACCGGAGGCAATAAATTTAAGCTGAAGTTTTCCGGATGTTGATTTTAATTCCTTTAAAGAAACTTTACCGCTTAAAGCAACTTCTTTTTCATAACCATTAAACTCACCAACTTTTTTGTCATTGTAAAAAATTTCGAAATTGCCGTAAGATGGTCCGCGCGTTAAATACAAATCGATATTGTACTCATCTTCCAGGGCAGATGGAATTTCAAAAGTAAATTCATCTTTTGCTTTGGTGCATTCAACTTTTAATTGATGATTATTTTTCCACTCAGCACCAAAATCAGACATATCTTCAATAGTATTCTTAAGTGAAGTGTTTATAATTTTTATTGAGTCGGCATCAAGAGCTTTGTTGGGCACAATGTTCCTTAAAGGAATCCGCAAACTTGATTTGAGCATCGCCGGAAATGTTTTATGTGGTTCCTTCTGATACCAGTAAGCAGTGCTGCTGTAATCTGCAGTTTCTTCATTTGCATGACCATGTTCAATAGTAAACTTAAGAGATTTCCTGAACGGCACAACATCACCAAGATGAAAACGATAAACTGCAATACGGGCAAGCGAATCATCTTTAATGATTAAACCATGATAAGGTGCAGCAAATTGCCCTTTATTAAAATACCAGCCGCTGTTAAAATAATCTTCCGTTCCTGTTCCATACATTGATGGATGTTTTTCTCCATCAACATAAACCATCTCATCACCTTCAAGATACCATAGGTTGCCATCGTAACCCTGCATGCTCATATTGGTCCCAACAAAATGTCCTTGACCCTCTGCATCTAATATTAAAAAATTCTCTTTCGGATTTGTTTTTACATCGCGGTGCCACCATGCATGAAAATAAGCCACATCTTTTGCAAGCGGTTTTTCAAGTTTCTGGTAATCTATATGATAATAAAAAGAATTTATGTCTCTGCCCGTTTCGTTTACTATTTCAACTTTAGCAGATTTGTTAAACGGCATTGGGAAATAACAATAATATCCTCCGCTTGACATTCCAACAAATTGTGAAAGATATTGTTCATACTTGAATCCGGTACCGAAGAAATCTCCGACAGGAACTTCAACTGACGGATTCTTCTCACCGTCCCAGTACATTCTTACTAAAATTCTTCTGAGGAAGTAAGGATCGCGGGAAGAAATTGTAAACCAGATTTGAGTGATAACTCCAGGACCTTTTACATCTGCAATAACTGCTGTCTTTCCTTTTTTGATATTAAAGAAATCTGAATTGCCGCCGGAAGTATCATAGCTGGAGATCTGAACAAGTTTTGAGTTTTTAAGATAAGGTAATCTTGAAACAGAAAGAAGGTTGTCCAGCTCGTCCTGGGCAAAAAGCTGCACTGCTAATAAAACAAGCGCAGATAGAATAAATCTCGTTTTCATTCCAACTCCTTTAATTTGGGAAGAAAGTATTTCTGTTCATTTATAAACAAATTTTATTCTCCGGCTACACCTGAATGTTATCTTACTAAAATCATTTTTCTTGTTAAGCTTTGAGCGCCGGCATCAAGTCTATAAAAATAAATTCCCGATGATACTTCATTCCCTTTATTATTTTTTTCATTCCACAAGACTTCATATTGACCTGCAGGTTTTTCATCATTAACAAGTGTTATTACTTCGTTACCGAGAATATCATATACTTTTAACAAAACATTATGTATGGGCGTATTGCTATACGCCCCTACGGGTATGGAATATTTTATTTTTGTAGCAGGATTAAACGGATTCGGATAATTCTGCAGCAATGAAAATTCTGAGGGCTGTAGGTTATTGTTTTCCTCAACATCCACAGTGTTGCCGATAGTGAAATATGCAAAACTATATTGATCGAATGTTGTTGCTCTTATACTTGCCTGGTTATTGACCGAAGTATAATAAACATTCATTCCGATTTTGTCCCCTTCCTTTAAATTAATTCCGGCAAGTTCATTTTTAGGTATTGCAATTTCAATCTGAATCGAAACAGTCTTGGTAACTTTTACCCTTAAGCTGCCCTGGCTTAAAACTTTTCTTCTAAAAACCGATTGATAAGTATCTTCATAATCCCACAAGCCGCCGGTTTTACCCTGCGCTTCAAAGTAAGCTCTTACCTCAGGTCCGGCATCATATGATGAACATTCGCTCATTCTGCCCTGAGTAAGATCAAATTTCATGACTGTGTTGCCGCTTCCCCACCACCAGCCGTCATTCTGAAAATCAAAATAGATTTCAGGCAGGCCGTAAGTTTTAAGCTTTAATCCCACATACAAGGAGTCCTCATCATAACTAAGAAATAATTCAGGTGAATAATTTCCCTGTGTGTAAACAACAGTATCATTTGCTGCTTTCCATCCGGCATCAATCTGTCCATCAATTACTGGTTTAAACTTTGGAATGTTCATCTGCACCGGGTAGCGGGGATAAAAATCATTTCCGTCTTTAACTCCATCTCCGTCAGTATCAGCAATATTAGGATTGCTGCCTGTAAATGCGCCGTCACAAAATTCTTTTTTATCGTCCAGACCATCGTTGTCAGAATCTTTTGCTGATGAACTGCTGCCAAACCTGGTTTCATCCATCGGAGTTAATAAGTCATTATCAGGAAAGCCGTCACCATCAGCATCAATAGCCTCATAAATTTCTCCCCATTCAGGTAAAAGATTTTCATAAGCATTAAACGTTCTGAACATCTTTGCCTGGAAATCAAATTGTTCACCGCATGCAACCGGAAAAGATAAGGGATTATCACCATGATACATCTGCTGGTCATCATCAATATCAGGCATTACATCATAAACCGCATCAATCGCATGCTGGCATTCGTGAACGAACACCCATGTTAAACCATAATTAATTCCATATTCATGGCCGGGATAAACCACGCCGGTACCAACAGGCCAGTGTACCCAAGAAAATCCTGTTTGCCTTGAAGGTCCCTGCAGCTCCGGCATTGTTACAACTCCATAAGAATAGTAGCCATCTGTAGCAGTGGTAATTCTGAAGATTATATCATACTGTGTATTTACAGTGCCAAGTTCATTCAGATGAACGGCAGTCTTCTCAAGATTTTCCCAGTGAGCATTGGGATCATCAAAATTTACTCTGTCATTTATTATGATATAATCAAATTCCACATTCAACTTCATTGATGAATTACGCCAGTAGAATTGCCTGCCAAGTTCAAGCATTCTTTTAATCTTGGGGATATCTGTTTCGGCAATTGCACCCTTGTTTGTATTCGTATAAATTACAATTGCTACACGCAGCGTTGAGTAAGTATAAAAGCCCTGTTTAGATGATAACGTAGTTACTTCAGTTTCATCTGATGCGGCAAGTTCAGTTGAGTAATCCTGTTTAGCTTTAACCTTGTAGAAATATTTTTTACCGGTCTGCAATCTTGTATCAACGTAAGAAGTATCTTTGCCGGCATAACCAATCACCTCGTAGTTTCCGTTTTCCTCTCTTCTGAGTATATCATAATTTTTTACTTCTGCGTTACCGGATGAAAATGGATTCCAGTTCAAGTGAGCATTTGTTGCTGTTGCGGTTATACTTAAACCGGTAATATTTTTTATGTTATCCTTTACTTCTTCCGAATGTGAACTTATTACTCCCGCACTATTTGTAGCAAAAATTATGTAAGCATAATTTTCTCCGGTTAAGCCACTGGCATCATTAAAAGAAGAAGCGGTTAAATTCTTTGCAATAAGTGTATAAAGATTTCTTTCCTGGCCGGTATAAACAGTATCCCGTATTGTCCTTCTATAAACAGAATATGTAACACCTTCAGTCATTGTCCAGTTTAACAATCTCGTGTTAGCTAAAGTATCATAAACTATTTTTACATTTTGCGGAGTTGCGGGAAGAGATGTTTTCTTTAAATTGAGAATTGCCGGAATGCGGAACCAGGGAATTGCAGTAACTTTTGACCCGTATGTAATTTGTTCATTAACTGCATTCGAAGTAAAGATTACAAAAACACTATCACCTGCTTTTACAGACGGCGAAACAAAATTACCAAGCTCAACATTTATAATACCATCATAGATGTTTTCCTGCTGACCTGCCAGCCATCTCGGAGCGTTTTCAATTAGTACTTTGCTCAGATCCCTGTTAAGAAAAACCATAAATGAAGTAGCGGGCGGCTGATCTTTACACTTATTTCCATCTGAATAATAGATATAATTAGTAAAGACGATTGAATCTTTACCCGTTTGAGCGGTAAGAACAACAGAAATGAAAATGATGAACGTAAATGTAACTTTTAGCTTCATAAATAATTCCGGAATTCCAGTTATTGCTGATTAAAAAATTTATCTTATAAGCACCATCTTTTTTGTAATGGTATAATTCCCCGCTTCAAGTTTATATAAATAAATACCAGAGGATACATCTTTCCCATTGTAATTTCTTCCGTCCCACATTGCTTCATACTTACCCGGTTTTTTAACATCACTAACAAGCAAAGCAATTTCATTACCAATAACATCAAATACCTTAAGCGAAACGAAACCGGTGGTCGCAACCTGGTAATCAATTTTAGTTGAAGGGTTGAAGGGATTAGGATAATTCTGGTTCAGTTCATAAATAAAATTTTTCAACTTGTTTTTATCTTCAACCACTGTCGGCGTAATCAACTTCACCTTAACTTCATAAGCAGCTGAATCAGTGTTGCCTCTCCAGTATTCAAGGTTAAAGAATGTTGATTCCAGAAATGTGTAACCAACAAATCCATTGTATTCAACACGAAGAACAATTACACCATTTGATATTCCGTAATCGTGATCAATAAAATTATCCTTTGAATCGAAAGGGCATTTGCCGAGATTCATTCTTCCCAGGGGATCAGTCGTAAAACTTAAATCAGGAATATTGTCAAAATATTTTCCATACCAAACGCCGGTTTGCCCTGTTGCCTGGTAAATCTTTACACTCGCGTTAGCTAGTATATTCCCGCTGTTATCTTTAACGGTAATAATATTATTAACCGGAAGGTCATTCATAAATATCCCGATGTTGCCGGGAGCATTACAGTTGCCCTGAACAGCACGATGACCGGCAATAAGATTAAGAGCAGCTGTACTATACCTGTCAATGTAAGTGTATTGTCCGTTCATCAAACCATTTATTTTACCATAATAAACCGCATCACCTGCAAGCGGCATATATGATGTTCCGACGATCAGCCTGCCGTTTTCTTTTATACCAATTGTATTTCCGCTACCGTTATCATGAACATTGAAGCCGTACAAATCAATTAGATATCTTGCATGCCCAAGTTCATGAAACAAAGATCCTTCGAAGTAGAATGGATTATTATCACTAACCGAACTATGGTTCGAATAAAAAGTGCCGGTGGGCGGAATACCCTCGGTAGTAAATCCCCATTGCAGGTCAACAGATCTGTCATTCAAATTTGGGTTATTAGTTGGTAAACCTCCGGCAAGCGGAAGAGCGCCATCCGGAACAATTGTAATTTTATCTAAGCGTATTCTGTCAATTGCTCCATTCGGACTTTCCTGAAATATTGCGCCTGCAAGCATTTGATTCCATCTTTTAATATGACGCTGTGCCCAGTCACTCCAGCAATTAGAATGTATGCCTGTTAATTCCTTCTGATACTTTTTGAAATAATCATAAACGCTTTGTTCAACATAAAAGCCGACTGTAATTGCCTTAGTATAAACCAGCAGCTCATTGTTTTCCTCTTCCTCTTCATAAAAATTATTGTCTGTATCAATCACAAATCCTATTGTATGTCTGTCGAAAGCCCAGGTCCATGGAAAACTTACATTAACTGTATCCCCGGCATTTATATTTACCACACCACTGTCTGCAAGCTGGTCATCTAAGTACCATTTATATTTTACGTTAGTAAGAGTTTTGGCAAACCAATTTTTAACATTTGCCTGCCAGTAAACTTTCTGACCGATTGCCGGCCAGCCCATATATTTCGGGTCCTCTGCATTCCAGGTCCAGTTTATAACCGGCAGCCTGGTTATATAACCAATTGATAAATCATCTCCGGTATTTAATACCGGCTCTTCATTCACCTCGTTGGAATGAATACTAAAAACGTTTTGATCTGAAACAGCAAAGATTATGTATCCATACTTTTTATCAATCAAAGCAGATGTATCAACAAAGTCACCGTTAGTATGGTTATCGGCAATTAGAGAATAGAGCATACGCTTCTTACCATAAATCGTAAGATCGTCAATCATTCTTCTGTAAACTTTATACTTTAATCCGGCAACAGTATTCCAAGATATTGTTCTATAACCTGTCGTGGAATCGACTGTTAATAAAACATTCACCGGTTTTGCGGGTAGATCAACTTTTTTCAATTTAATTGAAGTAGAAAAGATCCATGGTATAGATGGAAGCCTGCTTGCAAGAAAACCCTGTTCCTTTTTTGAACCGCAAGTAAACCTGAAGTATACGCTATCGCCTATATGAATATCAGGGTTAGTAAAGTTTGCAAGTTCGACTCCGAATGATCCGGATTCAATATTAGGACTACCAGCTTCATCCCACCGCGGCGCATTTTCAATAAGGATTGAAGTCTCATTCCTGTTAAGAAAAACCATGAAGGAAACATCCGGAAGTTCATGGTCGCAGATAGTATTATCGGAATGATTTACAAAAGTACGATGATAAATTGAATCTGCTCCCTGAGGAAAGACTTTCAGATTAAGAAACAACAAGAGTGAAAGCAGAAATATGTTTTTTTTATTTGGTCTATTCATCTTCCTTTCACCTGTTTAACAGTTTGAACTGTAATTGTAATTTATATTAATTCCCTTTTTGTTATTTTGAGTCTTCCATTGGTATCAAACCCGCATATGCTTTTTGCCCAAACAAAGTGTTATGATCTGATTCAATAGTTTGCAAAGTTACATTCAGCAGGAATAGGTTTGATAAGAACAGAGCATATTTCAGAAAGAACAGTATCGGCATCGCTTAAAACAAACCCCACGAAATAAGTGGGGTCCTGTAAAACTTTTAATCCGTAAGAACACTAATCAATTGCAAGACCTAAACCAAAACGGTGCGAAGCGCCAAGCAGGCTGTAATCATTATAGGAATAATCTGCCCGTACCTGGAATCCGCTAAGGTTTAATTTTGCTCCTGCGCCAAAAGAATATTTTGCAACTTCGTGGTTAAGGTGCATACCGCCTCTTGCAAAAAACATATTGTTATAATTCCATTCGGCGCCTACCTGTGCAAGCGGAGAACCATCATTCGGTTTAGTTGCCGCAAAGCTCACAAGTAAACTTTGTTCTTCAAATTCTATTGCATTTAATGAAGCGCCGAAGTTGAAGCTTGTAGGAAGCGGGTATGATTCACTTACATATTCAATGTTGGAACCGAAGTTTGTAATCGACATTGCAAATCTGAAATTACGCCATTCGGATGAGTACATTGTTGCAATATCAATTGCTACTGCATTAGCATTAAAATCCTGGTAAAGTGACATATTAATGTAATTGATTGTACCACCAACGGTAACTCTGTCTGTAAAAAATCTCGAATAGGTTAAACCGAATTTATAATTGCCTGCATAAAAAGTTTCGCCTGTTCCGTTTGGTTGAAGAGGAGTTCTTACAATCATTTCATCCGTATATAAACCGACAACGGAAAGGCCAAACGTTCCCCAGTCACCAAAGTTATGAGCAGCGGCAGCAAAGTCATGATTAATTCCCGCAAACCAGACAGTATGGTTAAAAACAATATCGGTTCCTTTAAGCCATGCTAAAGCAGCAGCATTATAATGCGTTGCCTCCGCGCCTTCAACAACTGAAATGTAAGCATCCGCTAAAGCAGCACCGCGTGGACTAACTCCGATTTTAAGAAACTGGCCGTCTGTACTGCCCGGGCGTTCATACTGAGCAAGAATTGCTGTAGTAAATAAGATAATGACCGTAAATATTTTTCTAAACATAATTTATATCTCTAAAACTTTTCAATTCATTTTTATCACCGGTTAAATCCGGTTAATATTAATTAATTTCTTTATTCGAAAAATTATTTTATAACCACAAATTTATCTACCTGTATTGCACCTGTATTCAAATCTTCTACTGTATACAAATAAATTCCGCTTGAGATTGCCTGTCCAACCGCAGATGTAAGATTCCAGTCTTCATAACCGCGGCTGCTGCTTTCATGTCTTATCGTTGTTATTTGATCACCCGCCAGAGTATAAACTTTAATCTCGCATCTGTCAGGTAAATTAATAAATTGAATTCGTCGGTCCTGTTCCATCCACACTTTTCTTGAGCCGCCCGGCTTTTCCCATGGCGGGCTGTAGGAATTATAATTTATGTCTCCCCGGTAAGGATTTGGAACAACAGCAACTTTACCAACAGTTGCAGGCGGTGGAGTTCCGGGAACAGCCGTAATACTACTTACTGTTTTACCTGATTCAAGTTCGGGGAATTCACTTTTTTCATCCGGACGTGTATACGATGTAACCGCATAATAATATTCAATATTGTTAAGCAAACCTTCATCTGTGAATTCTCTTATTAAACCGGTATTCTGTCCATAATCATTTACAATATCATACTGGCCCAGCAAAGTCCAGGGTCCATCAACACTTGTAGTGCTTTTATATATTTTATATCCTTCGAAAGGTTTTTTAATTCCGTCAGATCTATCAGGATCAGTAAACTCTTCGGGATTAACTCCACCTTCCTTGGGTTCCCAGTTCAGTGTAATTTTCTGATCAGACGGTATTACTTTAATTTTAGGACTCGGCGGTGGTGAAGGCACTTTATATCTTGGACGAATTTTCGAAATGAAGTCAATCTTTTCTGCTATTTCACTTTCCTTATAACCAAGAATTAATGCCATTGATACTTTCAAAGTGTCACCAACTTTTAGATCTTCATAAGGACCAAATGATACAAGAGACTTTGTTCCGTCACCTGTACTTACCTGGTCTTCCATCGGAACAGCACCTGATGTAGCCATAATATCATACTTGCCATTTGTGGTTCCGTTGTATGTATCGTTTGCGGGAGGAGAGGCTTTAACACCATTCCACCAGTAATAATTAACGGTTAAGATTTTAGATTTATTTTTCGGGCAGAAAAATTTTTCTGCAACCATACTGTTTGTACCATCGTTACCTCCCGGAACATCCTGGGCATACTGAGCAGTATCTGCAAGCCTGAAAAACGATTCATCATCCAAACCAAATTCCCCATTGTGAATGTAACCCACATTACCATTTATATAAACACCAATGTAAGCATCCTCAAGATCATACTTAGTAGGAATAATAAACCAGTCAACCATAATTGTTTCATCAAGCGGGGTACTTGCCCAGGCATGAGTTCTCATTATAATATCAATGTATAAAGGTCTGTGGTCAGAAATTTTCTGGCTTACCGGTCCATAATCATTATATCTGCAAACCAAATCCTGGTCAGATACACCAACATAGTTTGGCCAGTAAGGAATGTCAACAGTATCTCTTCTGTTTACAACCCAAACCGTATCCCAAGGTTCATCCGTCGGAGCCATTTCATGAATATTACCGGATTCACCGTCAGATAGCGTAACGCTTCTTTTGCCGTCATACATAGCACCGACCCAGATGCCCGTATTTGTTATATGTTCTACGCCGCTGTTTGCAGGATGCTCGCAGTTAATCAAACCTTCATAGTCAAAAAAGTTATCGTTCTTGGCATTTAATCCGCCACGGTTTGTAACAACCTGCCGTACGTTTCCCACATTAATTAATTTCCAGTCGTAGCTTGCGCGCTGACCGAACGAATCGATTAACAATAACGTAGTTGAAAAGAAAAAGACCAACAAAATTTGTTTTCTTACCATTGATTCTTCCTAAAAATTCAATATCATGTTTTTAACATTTTTTCTTTGCCGGCGCAGAAACAGCCGGCATCATTCCCGATAACTTCTCCCAGGAGGACATCTAAGACATCCTCCCGAGAAAAGAAGGGGGATGAGGAATTCAATCTGTCTTTATTCCGACAGATATTTTTTGATCAAAGAACAGCTCTGTAAACAAAAATCAGTTTTACTAGAAATCCCATTTGAATCCGACCTTAATATACCTGCCGGTACTGTACTGCATTGGATTTCTTAAATAGTTCATATAATAATAATCATAGTATTGAGTAGACGGCGATACTATATCACCGTATCTGTACGGCTCACCCGTCCAGGGGTTAAATCCATAAGCGATTTGTGTATTGTTCTGATCGAACAGATTATAAATATCAACAACAAGAGACAACTTAGTTCCAAACAGGTTAAAACCTTTGCTTATTTTAAGGTCGGCAGAAGAAGTAATTGGACCGGTTGAGGTATTCTCTAACTTCTGCGCTTCAATATCACTTATTGTTCCCGGTGTGTAAGGTGATCCTGATGAAAAACTTGCAAGCAATGTAATGTTCCAATCGTCCGGGAGATCATATCCGAAAACATTTATCGGCATATTTTCCGGAGATGTTAAAGAAGCCTGTAAAATAATCTGATGACGAACATCCCAGCTCAATCTTCTTTCTCTTATAGGATTAGGAAAATCATTCTGAGATCTTATGTAGTCATCAAATGCAGAAGAGGAATATCCATCTGCCCATTGAACAGTATATGTTAGTTTACCTGCAGTGAAATAAGAAAATCCCTTTGTTATTTCAAGCTCAAGTCCTCTTGCTCTTCCATAACCGACATTATCAAACAATGCAACAGGAACGCCGCTTGCAGCCTGCAGAGATGTTGAGCCTACCTGCTTTGAAATATCTTTTGCATAACTCTTAATATCAATAGCCCAGTCTTCAAACAACTGATGAGTGAAACCGAATTCATATAAAATTGTTTGTTCATAATCTAACTTAGGATTGCCTGTTACACCACCGGAGTAAGGGTCTCTGTAGAAGTATTGAAGTTCCGGCAACTGGAAAAAATGTCCGTATGAGAAAAAGATAACGGTTTCTTCAAGTATAGGGAATGATACGCCGAATCTTGGACTGAATTTGATTTTATATTTTTTCCAATCCGGCACCATACCGGTTGCTTCTTTCCATTTGTCCTTCCAATCCTGCTGATTAACAGAAGTACCAAGCATAAACCAGTCTGCTCTTAATCCCATGTTAATAATCAGGAATTCTTTTTCAAACTTATCCTGGATATAAGCACCGCCAATTAAAGGGAATACTTTAAACACCCACCTGTACTGTCCGAACTCTTTATATGGTCCAGGAGGTGCATCAGCCGCTACTCCGTTCTGATAAATATATTTTCCGTAATTGGATAAATTGTAGCCGCCATCTTCAATGTCTATATAACTGATATCGTTGTACTGAACTTCGAGTCCCGCTTTAAGTAAATGTTCTGGGTGAATCTGAGAAGTAAAATCGCCTCTTACGGTAAAAGTCTTTGTATCATCATCGCGCCAGATTGTTTCATAACCGGTTGAGTCATAAAATAATGTTAAAGGATCCTGCTTGGGTACTTTAACAGAGGAATAAATTGAATCTTCAGTTAGTATCCAGAATTGATTCGGCGATTTTCCGTCTAATGAATTTTTATATTTAACGCCAAGGTAACCAAGATTAAGAGTATAATAGCTTGTTGGAGATAGAATATGATTGACAAGCAAATTCATATTTATATTATCCCTTGTACTGTATGTATTATGGTCCGGATAATTTTTCCATGCCCAGGAGAAATCACTCCAATCTTTCCATGAACCGTTAAAACTAATTGCCGTTCTAAAACTTCTGGATACATCGTAACTTAACTTTGCATTTATATTTTGCGCATTATCCTGCCGCTCGGTAATATCAAACCCAAACAAAGAAATTTGTTTACGCGTACGGTAATTATTGTATGCTGTATTCGTAAGGTTAGTATTAGCCGACAGGAAGAAACTCATCTTGCCGGGAATATTTATTCCAGCCATTGGCAAAAGAAAACTTGTAAGCGGTTCGGGCCCACTAAGATAAGCCGAGCCATATTGAGTATCATAGCTTGTTCCTAAAAATCCCAGCTCATCAGTTTTATATTCAACGCCGCCTTTAAATTTTTCTGAACCGCTTTTTGTTGTAATATTAACAACACCTGATTGCGCTTGCCCGTACTCTGCGCTGAATCCACCGGTTAATAACTCAACCTGTTCAACTGCAACTACGTTTAAATCAAGCACACTTCTTCCGCCGTATATCGGGTGATTAACAGGAACACCGTCAACCATAAAAAGAATTTCACCGCCACGTCCGCCTCTTATATGAACATCTTTAACACTTTCATCTCTAACCTGAAGATTCTGTCCGTTGGCCAATGACAAAGACTGCGGCACCTGGCTTATAACTGTTCCCGCCTGAAGTTTAAAAACATCGGCAGTGGTTTCCAAACCGGGAACGCTATTTATAGTTTCCTTTGTAACTGTCCTTCGTGTTGATGTAATATCTTTCTGGACAAGAGTCCTTTGTGCTTTAACTGTTACGGTCGGGGCTTCAATTGAAGTTGAAGGCAGCTCAAAATTAGCTTTACTTGTAAGTTCCGGTCTGATTAAAACATCTTCAATTGTAACCGAATGATAACCGATAAATGATGCTTTAACATTATATTCACCCGGAGGAATACCAATTATGAAAAAAGTACCATCAACATCTGTGGCTGCGCCAAGCGTAGTTCCCTCAATAACAATGTTCACACCAATAAGAGGTTCTTTCGTATCCTTATCAGTCACTTTTCCAGTAAGCTTTCCTCTAACCTGAGCAAAACTTAAAGCGGGAGCAAGAATCAACAAAAGCAGAATAAAGAATTTTGTTTTATTTAAGATCATAGTTAAAAACCTTTTAGTTTACACCCATTTGAGTTAACACTTCGTTAGCCATAGTCTTTGCAGATTGAATATCAAGGAAGTACATTGGAAATCCAAATACTACAGCATCAAACACGGTACCGTAATACCTTAAACCAACAATCTTTCCTCTGTATGCAAACAAAGGACTGTTAGCAGCATTTTGATATGTAAAAATTCCGTCTGTAAATCCTGCAGGTAATTCAATTATATTTACGTTTGATAATTTTCCATTATATGGGAAGCCCGCTAATTTAACCGAGTCAATCTTCAGATCGCTGTAAAGTTCGCCAACTCCGGTACACTTATTCATATCACCTGGAATAAGAGGTGTTTCATCTACAGAGACTATATGCAAATACTGATTAACAAAATGATCGGCTTCGAACACGGCGGGGAAATTCACATCCCAAGCAAAGGATTTCAGGATTCTCCATCCGCCAATTATTAATTTACCACCAACATTCAGATAATCAGTTAACGGTTCAATATAGTTTTTAATTACATGCGGTTTTGTAAAAGGCATATCATCCGAATGCCAGACAACTACTTTATACTGACCAAGTACATCAGGCGAAGGCATCTTTCCTTCTTTTATTAAATCCCAGGTATCAGTAGTATTAAATACCTGCGCATAGAAGGAATCTATTTGAGCATCCGTAGGCTTTGGTAAACTTCCAGGAAAGTTGCTTTCGGTTGTAGCATCAATTACAAGCACCTTTTTGGTAAAAGAAGGATTAACAAGATTAATTGTTACTGTTGCACCAACAGAATCCACAAGATTGGTATCATCTCTTGAAGTTACTTTGAGAGTATGAGTTCCTGTAAGGGGAGATTTAAATTTATCCGGTGTAATTGTAATGGTAGTATCATTCGTCCACGTCCACTCGCCATCATCAACTTTCCATGCATATTCAACAATTTCGCCATCCTGATCGTGACCGACAAAATCCAATTTAATTCCGCCCCACCAGTCTGTCAGGTTCTGTACAACAAAGTACGTGTTATTATTTTTAGGATATGTAATTGCAGTAGTTGGAAAGATTGTTTTAACCGTATAGAATATTTTTTCTGCAGGAGTAGGATCAACTGCGCCCCAGTTATCTACCGAACGAACCTGGAAAACTTGTTTGTTTAAAACATCGTCCGATAGAAATGGAATTGTAAGAGTCTGCTCTTTTGTTGTTTTCCATTCCTGTACAATTGAATCTCCCATTGTGAGTCTGTAGGTGATATACCTGTACTGGTATTCATTTACAAAGCCATCGTTATCTTCACCATCCCAGTAAAGAGTTACCAATGCAAAAAGAGTATCGCTTGCAACCGGGATATTTGCTATAGTTGTTCCCGGCGGCTGGTTATCGTTAGGCGGTTGTGTTTCTCTATCGCATGAATTAATAAAAAATGATACTGCAAACAAAAAGGAAAAAATTAAAAACCTTATTAAGTTCTTTTTCATAAATTCAAAAATCCTCTTAAAAATATTCTACGCTTAGAACTCTTAAATTTCTATTCAATCGGTAAGCGTCTCTATATCTGTAAACGCTTTTAAAAACATCTACTTCAACATTCAACTGGGTAATGCCGCCTTCATTTACTTTAAAATCAACATCAAGATTTTTCAGTAGTTCTTCATCCTCCGGAACCTCAAGGGGAATAACAATTGAATCACCATAAACGTTATATGCAGCCATTCGGCTTTTAAAAACATCTTGGGAGGCGTTAACGCCAAAAGTAAGTCTTGTATAATTTCCCGGCGGCGCATAAGATTCAAATATTTTATGCGATTTATAATCGCACACTAAATCTGCAAGCTTCACTTTCCCATTAAATAAATCCATTACAATTGAATTTATTTGTTCGGAAGTATAGTTGGTTTGAACCATATTATAAATTGAATCTTCCTGCTGGTAACTTTGTGTAGTTTTATAAAGTATCGCAAACTTATCCCCGGAATAAATTCGTCCCTGGAAGATGTTCAGGTTAAATCTGGTTTTATTATAGTAGGGGCTAAAAATATAAAAGGTATCGCTTCTGTTAATTATATAAGTATCTGAGGGATTAGCTCTTAAAACGACTCTGACAATTCCGGGAGCAGGAGAATCTTCCACACCTGTATCGCAACTGGAAAACAATCCTATAAAAACGAGTGGCGTTAAAAAGCATATTAATTTCAAAAATATTTTTCTAATCATCTTTTAACCTTATTGTGTCTATATTCTCAGGATATGACTGAGATCCACAGAGAAAAAAAAGGACAGGTTTTTAAAAAAGTATAATGAAGAAGCGGAGATCGGAAGTATTTCATTCCGACCTCCTTAAAAAAATTATCTCAATAATGTCATCTTCATTGTCTGAACATAATCACCGGCCTGCAGTCTGTAGAAATAAATTCCACTTGTAACACCTGCGCCATATTCATTACGTCCATTCCATCTTACATCATATTTACCGGCATTCTTAAATTCATTAACGAGTGTTCTTACTTTTTTACCAAGAATATCATAAATCTCAACCTTTACAACACCGGGAGTCGGCAGTGAATAACTGATAATTGTTTCCGGGTTGAATGGGTTAGGATAGTTTTGAGATAACTGGTATTTAGCAGGAATAACTTCATTGGCTTCATCATCAACAGCAGTAGCCGGTGTATGAGGAAGGTTCAAAGCGGCATAATTGTAAATTTTGATGCCATCCATTTTACCCATAAAGTTTCTTGGAACGCCATCCCAGGAGTTAGCAGCCCAACCAATTCTCAAAGGAGAGGTTCCCGGGCGTGGTGGGTTAGCAGCAGTTTCCAGATCAACCATTCTTTCAATAAGCTGGTCATTTTCACCACGGATTTCAAAAACAGCAGCCGTGTCGTCTCTTTCATACAAAATATGAACCCATTTATTCAACGAGAATACATTAGTCTGGCTGATAAGAGCAACGTCACTTTTTGTTCTTGTATCAACAGAAGGATCAACCTGATATCTTGCCGAAAGCTGATTGCCCGGTTCTACTCTTACATAGTAATTCTGATCAACATGGTTATTGGAAGCAGAACGGATGATCATACGAATATATGGAAGAACAGTATCCCCTTCAGCTTTGAACCAATAATCAATTGCAAAGTCTTTTGTTGTTAAGAAAGGTGAATCAACTGCAAGATAAGATGAATCCTGTCCTACAGGGAAATCATATGAATATGTACCAACTTTTGCATCGGTTGAATAACCGCCGTTTCCATGAACATCAACAATCTGATTATAAACTCCTTTGTCAACAATTGCGCCTGTTCCTTCTTCAAAATCGAGATCAAGAATTTTTGAAACCGGCTGATAAATACCAAAGGAATAAGGGCTAACTCCGGTTGAAGGATATTGTGCTTCCAAACCATTGTTATCTTTACCAACAACATAATAACGAATTACAGAACCAGCCGCCTGTTGTGGAATAGATGCAACGAAAGTATCGCCAACGGCTTTTGTCATTGCAATATTATTCCAGGTTGCACCGTTGTCTATTGTATATTTTAAAGTTACTTCAGCCATTGAGCCGGTAGATTGAAATGCAAACGCAGAAGCTTTAATCTCATACGAAGTGACTGATGCATCCTTATTTGTAAGCTGGCTTAAATAAGTCATTACAGGCGGAACCGGGAAATTTCTAACAACGTTGCTTATTCTTACTTCATCAACAAAACCATGTAACCAGGAATCATTACTTGATTCGGCAATTCCTTCTGCACCGGCCCATCCTATGTGAACAGCTTGATTGGTATTTAGAGGAACTTTACTTGATAAGCTTGCATAAGACATTGTTCCGAACCAGATAAGTTCTTTTTTATCGTTATGAACTAACTGCGCGAGAATCTCTCTAGTATTATCACGGATAAATGTAAGGTGAACCCATTTACCTGGTTCCATCACGTTAGCTGCCGAAGTAACAGATGGCCAAAAACTTTGAGAGGTATCCTGGAAACCTGTTTGGAACAATCTGTTATCACCCCATAATTCCACCCACCAGTTTGGCTGATAGAAAACTTCGTCACCGGTTTTAATACAAAGACGTGGTACCCAACGATAGTCACCTGCAACATCACCAAAAGTATAAACCTGCATCCAACCTTCAATTGTCCAATCGCCGGTTAAATCAAGATTTACATTATCTGCAACAGTAACATAAGACGAATCTGATTTTGAGTCGTTGTCTAAATAAATACACTGACCCATACCAGTAATATCACTTGGGAAAAATCCTGTTTGATTGCTGATTCCTTTTTTATGAAGAACAGCAGCGTCGGAAAGAGGTGATTCATTGTTCAGGTTGCCATCGAAGTGAAGCAGCATAATTGTATTGGCATCATTAGTATAAGGTCCGCCAACTTGTTCAAGCTGCTGGGCAACCGTTTGAAATGAACAGAGGAAAAAGGAAAAAAGAAACAGTGATACGAACTTCTTGTAAGAAGAATTCATTTGGTCTCCTCCTATTTTTATTATACGAACTTAGTAATTATGGATTAATTATTTATTTGGAATTAATCTTTCAAAAAAGTCATAAGAACAAAAAATAAATGTTAACGTTAACATTTCTGTTCGCATATTACATCATTTAAAATAAAAAAGCAAGTTTTTTTTTCTGACCTACATTAATTTGTGCAAAAAATTAATAACCAGCCGATGAGGGTCTTTTCATATTTTCCAAGCCGGTTTCGGTAATTTTTTGCCTGTATGTGAGAAAACGAATGTTATCGAATTTAGTTTTCGATACTGATTTCAGGGCTTCCAATTCGGCGCTTCTATGCTTACACATATCGGTCAACCCAAAAGTATTTAAATCAGTCATCGCACAAAGCTCCGGGTATTCCTTTCCAATATGGCAAACTAACAGTCCGGTGTCGGTTCCCTTTAAATTGCAGAGGATATTTTTTAATGAATCAGCCTTGTCCTCTGTTTTTACATCATATACATTCACCATATCTTCTTCTCCAAAATATCTTGATATACCCAAATCAAATTCACCAGCAAGTTTTTCAACTATCTCCCGGTACTCTATTTTGTCAACTGCTGTACCCATATGATAGTCTACATAATCAATCTTTAATCCAGACTGAATTGCTCTTTCAATTTGTGCGCGCAATTCTAATTCAATTTCTTCTAACTTTGGATTATTCTTATAAAATAAAGATCGTGAAGGAGTAAAATACCCGCAGCTATCTACAAGCGATGGAACTGCCTGTTTACCTAAAACAGGTCCCCACCTGAAGTTTTTCCATTCAGCATTTAATGTTAAATGAACGCCAACTGAAACCTCCGGATGTTTTTTTAAT